>NZ_JAPDBE010000027.1:0-64949 GCF_027705025.1 Aeromonas sp. D3
AATCGGCTCAAACATGAAGAAATGAAATGACTGAGTCAGCCGAGAAGAATTTCCCCGCTTATTCGCACCTTCCCTAGGGCACTATATACGGCAGCACTGGCGGATAGAGAACAGCCAGCATTACATTCTTGATGTGGTGTTCAACGAGGATGCTTCCAGGATAGCGATGGAGGATGCGGTCGAGAATATGGCGCTATTCCGGCGGTTCGTATTGAATATCGTAAAACAGAGCAATTGTGGTGCTCGAAGTCAGAGAAACAAGCTAAAAAGAGCCGGCTGGAATGACGACTATCGGGCTCAGTTATTCTTTGGTTAAAATATCAACAAAGTGTGCTCCCGCCCTGGGCAGCAGACAGGGAAGCGACAACAGCGATGCAGCCGTTGCGGAACAGACCATTGATTTTTTGCATTTATTTATCCTCGTTTTGCACCAACAATGACACGGGCAATAGCGCCCAATTTGAGGCCAGCGACCCAGATGATTAATCCAAAGCCAAAGGCCATCGTTACCATGGATGTATCGAATTCAAACCAGCTCGATATATCCGTTAATTTGGTGTGCTCCTGGACAGTCAAGAGCACGTATTGACAGGCATCCCCCTCAGCAAGGCGGGCATATCCCTCAGAGGTAATATTTAAACAAAGCATTATCGCGCCCTCGTCGTCGCTCGCTGCGCGCTCTCGCTCCTCCTCCTCGTTGCGCGGCGGTTATACCGGCTTTTTGGTAGGCTGGAAGCCAACAACAACGTTTCGGGTCGGATTCTGGGGATCCGCTTCCAGGATAAGATCCACCGCTACCAATTTAGGGCAGTCGGCCAGCTCTTTAATAGTCGGTGAATCATTGCGCAGGGCCAACTGGCGAACCTCATAGCCCCAGGAGGTGATATTGCACTCCGGCTTGTTCACGTTATTGGCTACCGCCAGATATTCCACCTGGGCGAAGTCATAAGGCACAGGAGCGCCAGATTTACGGGAAACGCCATAACCATGAGTCACGCGAGTGACCAGAACACCAGTTAGCAGAGACATATTATTTACCCTTTCTTTGAAGAACCTGATTTTTAGGTCGATACCAAATTATGTGCACCCGATAAAATCTCAGGTGGCAGCGGCATTCTTAACCGTGCGGGAATATCATCTTCTCCCAGGTGCGCAGTTAATTGGTTAACAATCTTCTCTGGGGCTAACCCCTCAATGTTTGCTAACCAATTGACAAGGCGGCCTGCCATCCGAGACATATTAAAAACGGCATTGTCCCTGGACGTTTTGAACTTATTCTTAAACGTGGTCACACGAACCGGCACAGTATCTTCCTGGGAAACTGCATCCAGCCATTTAGCAAATTGCGGATACATCCCCGAAAAATAGGGGTCAGGGTTTACCAGGACGTCCAGTGGAATAATTCTATCCTTGTTGTGTAATTCGCCTTCGGCGCGAACCCAATTAGGATTCTCCTCAGACTGCATCTGTTTTCCCTTTTCATATATGCGAGCGCATTTGCCGTTTATCCGGCTACCCACATAAAAGGAACATCCCTTGGTCGGCACCATGCCAAAGCGCTTGGCGATACCCTTGGATATTTCGGAGATCACGAACTCACCGGATTCAATTTTCATCCAGGAAGGCGCCCGGCCCCGTTGTGGATGAAACTCGCCAGCCTCAGCGGCAGTGATCGCGCCCTGGTAACTGATATGGTCGCCGCTGTAATCGTCCAGGGCTAAATCCACCCGCGTGATCCGCACCGATGGAATGTGAGAGATAACAGAGTGCAGAGCCTGGAAGTCCAGGGCCGCACAACCCACACCGGAAAAACTGACCATGCAACCGTGGTTAGCTGCACCCCAACCAATCAGGCCGCAGGGGAGGCCATCACACAGCAGGTCAGCCGAATTGGCGTAGCCATGCAGACCGGAGCGGCGAGGGCGCATAGTGAAGCGCGGCTCAGGAATGGGAACACCGATACGGGTGTTCAGCTCCTCCAACCATGTCTCCAGTTCAGCGCAGCAGAGGGTGTCCAGGAACTGGACGCCGTAGCTGTCGATCAAGTCGTTATAGGCTTCCCAATACTTGGCACCCTCGACCACCTCAAATTCTGAGAACTTGAGCAGGTCAGCGCAGACGGCTTTGAGCTCTTTGCGCATGTCGGCCCGGGATTTGTAATTGGAGTGCAAGGCCCGCTCCATCATTTCGGTCATGGACGGGGTAAAGACCGGGGCAGGGGACTTGGCTATGCCTTTGAGGCTCACCCGCTCGGAGGCCTTGTCGTATACCCGCGCCACGGTAGCAGGGGCAGGGGCAACGCCCAACCGCTCAGCCTTGTCATACAGCCGTTCAGTCACCTTGTCGAAACGGGCGAGGGGAGCAAAGCCCACCGGACGCTTCCACAGGTAACGCAGCCCCTCAACGGGCGGGGCAGACAGCGCCGCCTGGATGGCCTTGTTCTGGGTATCGAAGCGGGGGATGGCCTTCAACAGGGCACCTTGCTTGGCTAACTCAACCATCTGGCGCAACTCGGTAGGCGCCCAGGTGAAGGAGAGATAGTCGATCAGGGTCTTATGGCCGCTCATAGCTGCTTGTCCAAGGAGGTGGCCACCAAGCAAACCAGGGTAGCCAGCAGGCAGAGCACCAGCAGCAGACCGAAGCCGACAACAAAGGGCTGGACGCTCACATCCAGGTTGTCGCCGATAACCCCATTTATCGGCATCACGGATCTATGACCAGTCATCGAAAAACACTCCCTGGTCATAAAAGTCTCGCCATGTGTCCTGGGTCACCTCAACCAGCTCAAACGCCGTATCGGGGTAGGTCATGGACAGGTAGATCCGCATTTCATGCAGGTCGCGGAACATCTCAACCTGACCCGCCACACAGGCGGAGTAATCGCCGGTCGGTTCTGCCTGCCAGTAGACCTTGCGCTCTGTGAGTGCGGGCAGATCCTGATTTTGTGGGCTAGAGTAGGTCATGAGTTATGTATTCAAGTAGTTACTTAAGTGCATTCAATCATGTAAGTACCTAAATAGAAACGAGGCGATTTTCGCCAAAATGGGTATGATGGGCCGATTGTCTAACCACTCAGGAGACAAAGAAATGGACTCTAGAACGCTGATACAGGCCTACATGAGGGCCAAAAAGTACAGCCAGTTTCAGGAAGTTGCCGCAGACCTGGGATTTACCAGCTCTTACATTTCCGCAATCAAGCATGGAAAGTCGCAACTCACTGATGCCACTGCGAAAAAGCTTGCCGAGGAAATTGGCTTGGATGCCAACGAAGTGCTGTTAAGTCTGGCTGCCGTCAGAGAAACAGATCCCGAACTCAAACAGGCCTGGTATGACATCCTGGCGAAGTACACCAAAGGAGCCGGAACGGCTGTAGCCCTTATGGCTGCGGTGTTCCTGACCCCTAGCCACGGGCATGATCTAACCGCGCATAATGTATATTATGTTAAATTGAGTATCTTGTTTTCTGTTCCCCTAAATTGAACTGTGTATAATGGAAACAAATGATCCTATCTCCGACCGGATATCTTAAGTGGCTGAATTAACATCAGAACAACTAAAACCCGCTTTCGCGATTGAACAGTTCCCTGCACTTAGCGAGCTAGAACCCATTCCCTTCGCTGCCTTGCAACCCAGAGTGATTTCCGGCATCAAGCGCCTCGCCAGTTTTGATGGTGATTGCCCGGTCATGCTGCTCAATGGTTTCCCCGGCGCTGACTATGAAGGTGTGTGCCAGACATTGATCGCTGCCTCCAATGGCAAGGATGGTGACCTGTTTGATCTCTGTTATACGGAAAACTTGAACAACCCGTTCAAACCGATCTGGTTGCGTCTGCAACCCGGTACCGGCATCGAGTTTTGCGAAATGGTTGGCGAACTGCTCAAACTGATGAGCCACCATCTGGATGCCGAGCGTCTGGTCACTCGCATCATGCGCAAGCAGAACAACGATCCCAAGATCGATGACTTTCTTTCCGATCTGGCGGCCCATGTAGCTCAAGGACTCGAATTCCAGCACCCTGTGCTCATCAACCTGCTGATCCACCATGAAGATCAGGAAGCTCCGGTGATTTATGGCCGGGATCTGAACTGGGATACCCTGTTCGGCTCCATCAACTATCAGACCGAACAAGGCTCTGTTTACGCCAACCAGCATCTGCTGGAGCCGGGTCTGTTGCGTCAGGCCAATGGCGGCTATCTGATATTGCAACTCGACGAGCTGCTGGATCAGCCCCACCTCTGGTTCAAGCTCAAGAATGCCATTCAGAAAGGCGAACTGGACTGGAATGCCTATCAGGAAGGCAAGACCCTGACTCCCTTCTTTACCCCGGAAGCGACCCCCATCAAGCTCAAGCTGATCCTGGTCGGTGACCGCCTCGAGGTATCCGAGTTCCAGATGCTGGACAGGGACATGTCCGAGCGCATCTTCCTTCGTGCGGATCTGGTATCAGAGGTCAACATTGATGAAGACCTGCCTGAATTTCTGCAGTATCTGGCATGGTTACGCGAGCGTTGGACACTGCTGGACTTCACCCCGGCCGCCCTCGCCGCCCTCTGTCGCCATGCCAGTCGCCTGTGTGACCATCAGGAGTGGCTCTCTCTGTCCGAGATACAGCTCAGTGCCATCATGCGCATGGCGGACAGCCTAGCCCGCGAAATGGAAGCCGAAACCGTGACTGATGAGCATATCCGGTTGGCCCTTGAAGAGCAGGACTACCGCCTAAATTATCTGGTTGAACAGTCTGATCAGGGCGTCATTGACGGCCAGATTCTGTTGCAAACCGATGGTGAGGAGATCGGCCAGATCAATGGTCTGTCCGTCATTCAGGTCTCGGGTCATCCCTATGATTTTGGCGAACCTGTACGTCTCACCGCGACCGTGCACCTGGGCGATGGCGACATTGCGGATGTCGAACGAAAAGCTGAGCTGGCTGGCCATATCCACGCCAAGGCGATGATGATCATTCATGGTTATCTCTCCAACAAATTTGGTGCAGAAACCCCCTCGCCGCTCTCTGCCAATCTGGTGTTCGAGCAGTCCTATCATGAGATCGATGGTGACAGCGCCTCTCTGACCGGCCTGTGCGCCCTCCTCTCTGCCCTCGCCCGCCAGCCCATCTATCAACACTTTGCCGTCACCGGCGCGGTCGATCAGTTCGGCAATGTGCAGGCGGTAGGTGGTGTGAACGAGAAGATTGAAGGCTTCTTCCGGGTGTGCAAGATCCATGGCATCACAGGCAAGCAAGGCATCATTCTGCCGGGCACCAACATCCAGCAGTTGAACCTATCCGACGAGGTGATTGCCGCCGTCGAAGCAGGTCAGTTCCACATTCATCCGGTGGACCATGTGGAAGAGGCCATCGAGCTGCTGACTGGCTGTGTAGCGGGTGAGCCGGACATGCCGGATACCCTGTTTGGCCGGATCCAGCAGCGACTGGACGAACTGAATGGCACCGCGTTCAAGGGGGGCTTGATCCGCCGCCTGCTGGGCCGGTTGTTCAGCCTGTAATAAAGAAGAGATCGGAGTTGTTTAGCGCACAAGTGTACGCTAAATTGGCCCGGCTTTGACCCATATGAAGGATAAACAGCGTGACCGTAGACAATACCACCATTGATCCCCGCCTTTCCCTGTGTGAACAAGGCAAAGACTCGTTTACCCGTGAAGAGCTGCTCGCCTGCAGCCGTGGCGAATTATTTGGTGAGGGTAACAGTCAGCTGCCCGCCCCCAACATGTTGATGATGGATCGCATCGTCAAGATCAACGACAACGGTGGTGAGCATGGCAAGGGCGAGATCCTGGCAGAACTCGACATAACGCCGGACCTCTGGTTCTTTGACTGCCATTTCCCGGGTGACCCTGTTATGCCAGGCTGTCTGGGTCTGGATGCAATGTGGCAACTGGTCGGCTTCTTCCTCGGCTGGAAAGGCGGTCCGGGTAAAGGCCGTGCACTGGGTGTAGGTGAAGTGAAATTCACTGGCCAGATCCTGCCGACCGCCAAGAAAGTGACCTACAAGATCACCTTCAAGCGTGTCATCAACCGCAAGCTGGTCATGGGGATCGCCGATGGCGTCGTGGAAGTCGATGGCCGTCCCATCTATAGCGCCAGCGATCTGAAAGTAGGTCTGTTCAAAGATACCACTGCATTCTGATCGACTGATTTAGTGGTAACGTAAAGGGGCCTCAATGGCCCCTTTCCTTTTGTAATGAGTGATGAAGTACCAATTACTTCATGAAGAGGCCTGAACCCCGCCCTTCCATGGCGTCTCGCCAACCACCAAGCCAATGCCCTCGGGCATCCAGGCATTGGTACGGACACGCTTCTTTCTGTTTGCCGACCACGCCAGCCTGATAACCACGAGCGCGAGCTCTTTCCAGACGGTCCCGTTTTTGTCTCTTCATCATCTACGACCCTCTTCGTGGAACAAAAAAAGCGACCAATTTTTCATCGGTCGCTTTCATCTTTACCCCACGAGATGGGCAGGGTCAAACAAAAAATGTCATGCTATCCGGTCATTGTGACACAAGACACTGAACCACATTAATTTTTAGTGACATCCCATTTTATCGTTGGTAACGGCGCAGCCAAGTAAACGGCAGGGCCAGCAGAGTCAACCAGAACAGGCTGCCACCACCACTGCCACCATCCTGACCAGTCTGGTTATTGACCGGCGCATTCGCGACCACATAGCTGGCGGGTTCATTGTTCTTGTAGTCTGCGATAGCGGGCTCCAGCTTGACACTGACCACGGTGGCATTGCTGCGGTTATTCAGATCGCTCTCGCTGTTATAGCGAAAAGCCGTCGCAGCGACAGTACCGTCAGTGCTGATGCCGCTGGCATACGCGATGTGATAGTAGTAGCCTTTCTGATCGCATTTTTTGGCACCTGCATCATCCAGCCCGCAGATGAGGTCGTTCAGATACCAATTTTTACCGGTCGCGGCGTTGAGCAGGAAACCTTCCTGCATGCGGTTGGTGCCATTGACCACAGGTTGGGTCTGGTGACGAGAGTCACGCCAGCCCACGACCATGTTGTGGTTGTTGATGGCGGCAGCTTCCGAGCCTGCACCGCTGATTGGGCTGTCTTGCAATGGCACACTCGCCGTCTGCTTGGTGTTCAAGTTGAAGACGAACATCTCGACCGGGCGGTTTTGACCCTTGTTGATGCGATAGCGCTGGTTGCCAATCACATAACCGTTGTCGTTGACCCCCACAGCCCAGCTGTGTTGCAGCTTGGCGTCATCCTTGCCCGGCTCGCCTTCGGCCAGCGGTATGGTCTGGGTGGTACCGACCTTGCCACCAGCCAGATCCAGCGTCCAGTATGCGGCCAGATTGCGGCCATCCAGATAGTTGCTGCCAATTTCACCGGTAGAGGAGTAGCCCACACCGTACAAGCTGCCATTGACGTTGCCAACCCCGAGGGCAGACGCCGTCTGGATCACTTCGTTACGGCCACGGGAATACTCGTTGGCCTGGATCAGCTTGTTGAAGGTACCAGTGCTGTTGAGCAACCAGAAGCTGGCCTGGGTGTTGAGGCCCGGGCAGTAGCGGTAGTCACCATACTGGCCGTCGTTACCGGCGAAGCACCAGTTGTAAGTCTCGGAATTGACGGCAATGGTCTTGCCGGTAGCGGCAGTGCCGGTCACCAGATACTGGTCATCGTCCAGTTTTTTGATGCTGGTCGGCACGCTCAGGCTGTGGGTAGTCGCGCCATCCTTGAGCTCAACTTTGGCCACACCTGCAACTTCAGCAAACGCAGTGCGCAGCTTGCCATCCATCTTGTAGCCGACACTGGTACCTGCGACGTCGCCCAAGGCGGTGATCAAACCATCAGTTTCGTTGCTGACTACGTCACCCACGTTGCTGCGCTGATCGGTTTTGGCCAGGAAGTCGGCACGCCACTGATACGCAAAGTTGCTCTTGTCGTTCCAGAAGGCGTTGCAAACCGAGTTGGAGAGCATGCAGCCCTGCTCAAAACGGAAACGATCGACCAGGAAGTCGGCGAAACGTACGGTCGAAAAGTGCTCGGCCATGTCGTTTTTGGTGTTGAACCCGATGAGCCCGTTGCCATCGGCACTGATCCCGCTGGCATAGCCTTTGACTTCATCATCAATGATTTTGAAAAAGGGGTCTTGTGCCGCCTGGGCATGCAGGCTAGCGCTGACCAGAATGGCCAGCATGGATAATTGCTTTTTCATCTACTTCCTTAGTCCTGATGTTTCAACGCTTCCAACTCCTCCCAACGGGAGAAGGCTTGTTCCAATGCAGCCTCTGCTGCATTCAGGGCATCCAGTTTGAGCTGGGTTTGATCGCTCGGCAACGCGAAGAAACCGGGGTGGTTTACCTCTGCCTGCAGGGCATTCAGCTCAGTCTCCAGCTGTTCCAGTCGGGCTGGTAGATTATCCAGCTCCAGCTGCAACTTGTAAGAGAGTTTTTTGACTTTAGAGGCAGCAGGGCTTGCCACAACGACAGGCTCTGGCGTTTTGACCTGAGCCGCTTTTGCCGCCAGCTGTGTGCTCTGCTGGGCCCGCGTCGCCATCATGTCGGCATAACCGCCCACGTAATCGCTGATACGTCCATCCCCTTCAAACAACCAGCAACCTGTCACTGTATTGTCGATAAAGCGACGATCGTGGCTGACCAGCAACAGGGTGCCAGGATAGTCCGCCAGCAGCTCTTCCAGCAATTCCAGCGTTTCGACATCCAGGTCGTTGGTTGGTTCATCGAGGATCAGTAAATTACTGGGCTTCAAGAACAATTTGGCCAACAGTAAACGGTTTTTTTCGCCCCCTGACAAGGCTTTCACAGGGGTACGTGCCCGCTTGGGTTCAAACAGGAAGTCCTGCAGGTAACCCAGAATGTGACGGGAGCGGCCGCGCACCATCACTTCCTGCTTGCCCTCCCCCACGTTGTCCATCACCGTCTGCTCGGGATCGAGCTGATCGCGATACTGGTCAAAGTAGGCCACTTCCAGCTTGGTGCCCCCCTTGACCAGACCACGGCTGGGCTCGAGTTGGCCCAGCAGCAGCTTGATGAGGGTGGATTTGCCGCAACCGTTGGGACCCACCAGGGCGATCTTGTCGCCACGCAGCACCTGCAGATCCAGCCCCTGGAACAGGGTACGATCGCCAAAGTCCAGCCCCAGCCCTTCGGTTTCGAACACCAGCTTGCCGGAACGGTTCACATCGTCCATTTGCAGCTTGGCCTTGCCCTGCAGCTCGCGACGCTGGGAACGCTCCATCCGCATCGCCTCAAGGGCACGTACCCGGCCTTCGTTGCGGGTACGGCGCGCCTTGATGCCCTGACGTACCCACACCTCTTCCTGGGCCAGCTTGCGATCGAACTCGGCATGTTGCAGCTCTTCAACCCGCAGTGCCTCTTCCTTGCCCTGCAGATATTCGTCGTAGTTGCCAGGCCAGGAGGTGATCACGCCGCGGTCGAGATCGATGATCCTGGTCGCCAGCTTGTGGATGAACTCCCGATCGTGGGAGATGAAGACAATGGCGCCGCGAAAATCCTTGAGGAAATCTTCCAGCCAGTTGATGGCTTCGATATCCAGGTGGTTGGTCGGTTCATCGAGCAGCAGCAGGTCCGGATCGCAGGCCAGCGCACGGGCCAGGGCCACTTTACGCAACCAGCCACCGGACAGACTGTCCAGGGTTGCGTCGGGATCGAGGTTCAGCAGGGTCAACACCTGGCTGATGCGGGTCTCGAACTGCCAGCCATTTTGATAGTCGAGCTGTTCTTGCAGATCGCTCATGATGCGTATGTTGGCATCGCTCGGATCGTGGGCCAGCTCCATGGAGATATGGTGATACTGCTTGAGCAACTCGCCGACGCCGGCCAGCCCTTCGGCTGTGTAGTCAAACACAGTGAGGTCACTCGATGCAGGCGGATCCTGCTCGAGGCGAGTCACTTTCAGATCCTGCTGCTGTACCATGCGCCCGTCATCGAGCGGCAGTTCGCCAGCAATGATCTTCATCAGGGTGGACTTGCCCGCCCCGTTGCGCCCGACCAGACAGAGACGCTCTCCGCGCTCAATGCTGAGCTCGGCATTATCGAGCAGCGGGAAATCACTGAACGACAGACAAGCGCCGTGCAATGTTAATAAAGCCATGTTTCTTCCTTATTACCTGATGAAAAAAGCGGGGCCAGATACTCTCTGCCCCCCTTTTTCTCTATTCGTGCTCAGCCGTGACTGGCCTGCGCAGTTACCCAGACACCGAGCTCTGCCAACGTAAAGGGCCAGCCAAGTTCGCGACCGGCCTCATCGCGCAGCACCGGAATGCGTACCCGATAAGCGGCGAGCCATTCGGCATCATTGATGATGTCGCACTGGCGGGTCTGGCTGGCCAATCCGGCCTCTTCCACCAGCTGCCACGCCTGTTCACACAGGTGGCAGCCGTCGGTGTGAAACAGGGTCAGCATCAAGCCTCCGCTGGCACGTCGGCGTGGGTGATGATCCAGCAGTTGTGGATATGCTGGTTACGCTCGAAGTCCTTCGGTCGGGTCTGCTGGGTGATATTGCGAGCCTTGAGACCCGCAGCCTCGAGCCCGGCCAGGTCCATCTTGAAGTGACGTTTGTTGTTGGAGAACACCAGGGTGCCATCGGCCGCCAGCAGGCGCTTCAAGTGCTGCATCAGCAGCAGGTGATCGCGCTGTACGTCGAAGCTCTCGTCCATCCGCTTGGAGTTGGAGAAGGTGGGCGGATCGATGAAGATGAGGTCGTACTGATCGTCCGCTTCCGACAGCCACTTCAGGCAATCAGCCTGCACAAACTTGTGCTGACGGCCCACCAGCGAGTTGAGACGCATGTTGTCCTGCGCCCAGTTCAGATAGGTGTGGGACATGTCGACCGTGGTGGTCTCGCTGGCACCGCCCAGACCCGCATGCACTGTGGCACTGCCGGTATAGGCAAACAGGTTCAGGAAGCGCTTGCCCTTGGCCATCTGGCCCAGCATGCGGCGAGTCTGACGGTGGTCAAGGAACAGGCCGGTATCCAGATAGTCGTAGAGGTTGACCCAAAGACGGGCACCGTACTCCTGCACTTCCATCCGGTGCTGCTCTGCAGCGAGCTTCTGATACTGCTGTTTGCCCTCCTGACGCTCGCGCACCTTCAGGATCACCTTCTCGCCGTCCATGCCGGTCACCTTGATGGCGGCCTGCACCATGTCGAGCAGACGCTGGCGGGTCTTCTGGGCGGGGATGTCTTTGGGCGCGGCGTACTCCTGCACCACCAGGTAATCCTGATAGCGGTCGATGGCGGCATTGTATTCCGGCAAGTCCGCATCGTAGAGGCGGTAGCAGTCGATGCCCTCTTTGCTCGCCCATTTCTCGAGGGTTTTAAGATTCTTGCGCAGACGGTTGGCAAAGTCCTGCGCCACCTCTTTCTGGGAGGCCACGGAGTCCAGCGCAATCTGGTAGTTGCGCAGCTGACATTCAAGCGCCCCGTTGAACAGACGATATTGCTTGTCGGCACGCAGACGCAGACAGCTCAGCAGCTCGGGCGAGGCAGAGAGAATAGAGACGCGCCAGCCCTGGAAGCCACGACGCAAGGCATCGCCGAGTGCCTGATGCACTTCGAGCAGGGCCGGAAACTCGCCGAGACGCTCGCCATAGGGCGGGTTGGAGATAAGCATGCCGACTTGACGGGCTTCCTCCTGACTCGCTTCCCCTTCAACAACGGCTGGCATCGGCAGCGGATTTTCAAGCTGGGTCACATCGGCCTGCTTGAAGGTGATGAGGTGGGCCACCCCGGCCGCCTTGGCATTGTCGCGGGCCTTCATCAGCACGCGGGGGTCGGCATCGCAGCCAAACAGCTTCACTTCGCAGCGCTGCATGCCGCGCTTGGCACGCACCTGGGCCTCCATCATCAGGCTCTGCCACAGATCAAAGTCGTGCTGCAGCCAGCGATCGAAACCGAAGCGCTCCCGGCGCAGGGCCGGCGCCATGTCGGCGGCGATGAAGGCCGCTTCAATCAGCAAGGTACCTGAGCCGCACATGGGGTCCATCATGGGCTCGCCGGTCCAGCCGCTGCGAGCAATCATGGCGCAGGCCAGGTTCTCTTTGAGCGGTGCTTCGCCTGTGCCCTGACGGTAGAAGCGCTGATGCAGCGCCGGGCCGGACAGGTCCAGGGTAATGTTGGCCTTGCCCTTGCCCAGGTGCGCCATGATGCGAATGTCCGGTGACTTCTTGTCGACGTCCGGGCGCACATGGCCGCGCTTGGTGAAGCGGTCAACGATGGCATCCTTGATCTTCAGCGCACCGTACTGGGTATTGCGAATGGCGGGGTTGGTACCGGTAAAGTCCACCGCTATGGTGGAGGTGCCGGAGAAGTGCTCTTCCCAAGGGATGGTGTGGGCGCCCAGATAGAGATCCAGATCGTCGTTCATCTGGAATTCGGACAGCACCAACACTATGCGGGAAGCAAAACGGCTCCACAGACAGGCCTTGTAACCAATGGCCAGTTCGCCTTTGAAGTGAACGCCGGCGACAGTCTCACGGACCTGCTCTGCGCCAAGTGTGGTCAGCTCGTCGGCCAACAGGTTTTCCAGCCCCTTGGGGCAGGTTGCAAAAAATTCTTTCATCACGCTCACGGGGATGCCATAAAAATAGTGCCGCATTATACCTTAAGAGCCGATCCGGAGCAGCAAAAGCTTCGCGCTGGCGATACAAACAGGGCCCGTGGACAGGTACAGGCAAGCCTGCTCCCCACTCCCCATTTATCTGACATACGCAAGAAGGCTTGGCCAATTGACATATAGGGACCTGATGGAGATGTGATGCTCATGTGGATCAGCTTGTGGGTCAGCTATAGACGAGCGGTCATCAGATGACCCCGGATATCCATTGCCTCGTCAGAGCAAGACGCTAGGTAATGCGTGCCTATATTCGGGTATGAATGCTCCACAGTTATTCACACTAATTGCCATATCTGACAGGCGTCAAACAAGGCTTACTGCGTTATTATCTTTCCGACAGAGCAAGTCCTTTCTGTAACCCCGTGTTTTGCCCTCCCGTTATCGTCCGTAAACCGGGAGGGTTATTTTTTTTGGGCGCAGCCTGGCGATAGCCTATTTATGCCGGACTGTCATATCTATCAGGTTTCAGAAGAAACAATTCCCTCTAACATGACCCGGCTGTTGAAACAAACCATCCATTCCTTCTGTCGTGTGTGTTTTACGCCCTCTTATCATGTTTGGTAGGAGGGCTTTTTTGTGGGCATAACATGAGAGGCAAAAAGTACTATGGCGCGACAGAAAAGGGGCTATTCACCAAATAGGAGGGGCATTGAGGAGCAACAACAAAGGGGCAAAAAATATCGGACGAACAAAACCAGACTAAATATTGAGCATATTTGCTTGGATGGGTATCAGCTCACCTGACGATATTGTGTCTGGGTTGCAACTCTGGCGGTCATGCGGTTGTTCATCACCTTGATCACACCAAAGCGCGGCAGGATCTTGCTGGTTGTCAGTATCAGATCCTCGGTCAGATTGAGGCACACGCTGGCCTGTTCACCTGCTTCGATCACCATGAACTCCCCCTTGCCATGAGGTGTATTCATGCACACCAAGGATCCGGTTTCAGGAATAATAAAGGGGTGGACCTCACCAAAGAACCAGCTTTGTGGCATCAGTGGTTTATAAAAGCGACTGACAGCGATGGCATTGAGTACCAGCTGGACCTGATGTGGCGTACTCCAGTCGAGTTCGACAGCCTTGTCCATCAATTGATAATAGAGGGCGGCATCATCCACACAAAAAGGCTGAGTGGTGAAGGAGCTGGGCACCAATTGTCGCCCTTTATATTCAGTAGCGAATATCATGCGATCGGATAAATCCAGCATCAGACGATCATCATGAGCATCATAATGCCACTGCCAATTGTCATTGGGTTGGATACACATGGGGGTGCCCTTACTGAAAGTCGTTACTCGACTTTATTCCATGTCGAGAATTTCAGCAACTTTAAATAAAGGGCACCCGTTTATTTCTTAAATATGAGTCACAATTTCTTTGACCAGACTCGGGCCCTTATAAATAAAGCCGCTATAAATCTGGACCAGACTGGCACCCGCAGCGAGCTTCTCCCGCGCAGCCATGGCGCTGTCGATACCCCCTACCCCTATGATGGGCAGTGCACCGTCCAGAGCCTTGGCCAGCTGGCGAATAACCTCTGTGCTCTTGTGCTGCAACGGACGCCCACTGAGGCCACCGGCTTCACCGGCATGGGGCATGTCATAGATCATCTCCCGATCCAGGGTGGTATTGGTGGCAATAACGCCATCGATCCCGTTTTTGATCAAGGATGCAGCGACCTGATTAATTTCATCCAGACTCAAGTCCGGTGCAATTTTAACGGCGAGCGGCACGTACTTTTTATATTGGGCGGCCAGCTCTTGCTGACGCACTTTGAGGGCTGCGAGCAACTCATCGAGGGCATCACCGTATTGCAGCGAACGCAGGCCCGGAGTGTTGGGGGAAGAGATATTGACGGCAATATAGCCGGCATGATCATAGACCTTGTCCATGCAGATCAGATAATCGTCTTTGCCCTGCTCTATGGGAGTGTCCTTGTTCTTGCCGATATTGATGCCGATGACGCCCTGGTATTTGGCTTTCTTGACCTGCGCCACCAGATGATCGACACCCTTGTTGTTGAATCCCATGCGGTTGATGATCCCCTCTGCCGGAATAACCCGGAACAGACGGGGCTTGTCATTGCCACTCTGGGGTTTGGGGGTGACGGTACCGACTTCTATAAAGCCAAACCCCATGGCCCCAAATGCATCGATGCACTCCCCGTCTTTATCCAGCCCGGCTGCCAATCCGACCGGATTGGCAAAATAAAGCCCCATGACAGTGACGGGGCGTTTGGGCAATGAATGGCGGAAGAAACAATCAAGTGGCGTACCGAGAAGGCGGGGCAAATATTTGATGGAGAGATCGTGTGCCTGTTCGGGATTGAACTTGAACAAGAAATGCCTGGCGAGGGGGTACAACATTTTTGCTCCTTAAAAAAGCCCCGGCAACTGGCCGGGGCTTTCGGGGTTATGCCGAGGTTCGGCAATTCAACTGGAGCAGGTTCAACTCTCGCAAGGCCACCGAGAACTTGGCGAACTCGTGGGTACTCGTGGTCTTGAAGTCGGCCAACATATGGGTCCAACGGGACAAGAGTTGCTCATGCTCCGAAATCCAGTCGGCCAGTATGGTAGCGCATTCTCCCTGCTCTTTGCACCCTTCCAGTACCACAGATGTGAGACTGCGTTGCTGCCAGTCCAGATCTTCACGGAACGATGCCCGTGCCATTGCCTGCCAGTGGTTGCCCACCGGCTGATGGTTGATCTGCTCAAGGAACCAGTGCAGATCCAGCTTGGCACCGAGACGATAGTAGACATTGGCGGCACGCAGTATGTCGGTCTTGTGCTCAGCGGCAATCTGCGCCAGATCCAGGCTGGAGAAGAGGCTGCTCATGTGGGCCACCTGACGGGCGATGGACTCGGGCACTTGTCTGGCCACCAGGGCTGCCACGGCCTGGCTGTGCTCTACCACTTCACTCTCGTCCATCACCTCATAGAGGTGCGAGCCCAGGGTCTCGAACGCCGGGCGGAAGAAAGCGATGTTCTCAGCGATGCTCCAGCTGCGATTGCGGGCACGCAGGAACCAGCGAGTAGCACGACGCACAATGCGGCGGCTGTAGAACATCAGCTCGAGCTGGGTCTGGGCATCCACCAGGTTGTCACACCCTTCGATGTCACGCCACAGGGCCCCCAGGCCAAACACCTCACGGGCCATGGCGAAGCAGCAAGCCACTTCCGCCACGGAGGCACCGGTCTCGTCCTTCATCCGGCTGGCGAAGTTGAGCCCCATGTCGTTGACCAGCATGTTGGCCACCCGGGTCGCAATGATTTCGCCACGCAGCGGGTGCTGGGCAAGCGCTGCACCAAACTGCTGCTGCAACTTGGCCGGGAAGCTGGTGACCAGCATGTTGGCCAGGAAAGGCTCCTCGGTGATCTCAGGGCAGTTGAGCTGCTCCTTGAGCACCATCTTGCCATAAGCCACCAGCACCGCCAGCTCGGGACGGGTCAACCCCTGCCCTGCCGCCATCCGCTCGGACAGCTCCTCATCGGATGGCAGGAACTCCAGCCCCCGATCCAGCTTGCCTTCGCGCTCCAGCCCCTGGATGAAACGTTGCTGCTCTTTCAGTTGCTCGGTGCCACGGAAACTGGTGACCGAGATGGACTGGGACTGGCGGTAGGCGTTGGTAATGACAATTTGTGCCACATCGTCGGTCATCTCATACAGTATCTGGTTACGCTGCTTGAGGGTCATATCACCGGCAGCCACCAGCTGGTTGAGCAGGATCTTGATGTTGACCTCGTTGTCAGAGCAATCCACCCCGCCCACGTTGTCGGTGAAGTCGGTGTTGATGCGCCCACCCTGGCTGGCGTATTCCACCCGACCTAGCTGGGTAAAGCCCAGGTTGCCACCCTCGCCGACGATGCGAGCACGCAGGTCGCGACCATTGACCCGCAGTACATCATTGCTGCGATCCCCCACTTCGGCGTCGCTCTCGCGGGCGCTCTTCACATAGGTGCCGATACCGCCGTTCCAGAGCAGGTCCACATTCAGACAGAGCAGCGCCTTGATCAGCTCGTTCGGGGCCATGCTGGCCTTGTCAGTACCAAGCAGTGTCTGGATCTGCGGGCTCAGCTTGATGGACTTGGCCGAGCGCAGGAAGATGCCCCCCCCTGCCGAGATGAGGTCACGGTTGTAGTCATCCCAGCTGGAGCCAGGCAGTTCGAACAGGCGCTTGCGTTCGACGAAGCTCTTGGCTGCATCTGGGGTCGGGTCGATGAAGATGTGCATGTGGTTGAACGCACCCACCAACTGGGTGTGCTCGGAGAGCAGCATGCCGTTGCCGAACACGTCGCCGGCCATGTCACCCACCCCTACGCAGGTGAAGTCGGTGGTCTGGCAATTGATGCCGATTTCACGGAAGTGACGCTTGACCGATTCCCAGGCACCACGGGCCGTGATCCCCATCTTCTTGTGGTCATAACCGACCGAGCCGCCGGAGGCGAAGGCATCGCCCAGCCAGTGGCCATACTCCTGGCTTATCTCGTTGGCGATGTCGGAGAAGGTGGCCGTCCCCTTGTCAGCCGCCACCACCAGGTAGTAGTCATCCTCGTCGTGACGCACCACTGATTTGGGCGGGATCACCTCGCCCTGAATTATGTTGTCGGTCACATCCAGCAGACCGCGGATAAACAGGCGATAGCAGGCCTTGCCCTCTTCCTGGATAAGGGCGCGGGCTGCCCCCACCGGCATCTGCTTGCAGTAGAAGCCGCCCTTGGCGCCCACCGGCACTATGACGGTGTTCTTCACCTGCTGTGCCTTGACCAGACCCAGCACCTCGGTGCGGAAATCTTCCTTGCGATCGGACCAGCGCAGGCCACCACGAGCCACCTTGCCCCAGCGCAGATGCACCCCTTCCACCCGCGGCGAGTAGACGAAGATCTCGAATTTGGGCAGCGGCAACGGCATGTCGGTAATGCTGGCCGGTGCCAGCTTGAAGGAGATATAGGGCTTGATCTGCCCAGCCTTGTCCAGCTGGTAGTAGTTGGTGCGCAGGGTGGCGTCGATCATCTCCACAAAGCGGCGGATGATGCGATCGTCGTCCAGGTTCGCGACCTGATCCAGTTTGGCTGCCAGTTGATCATGGAGCTTGGCCTGTACCTTGCCATCTTGCTTGCCGGCAGGATCGAGGCGCTGCTCGAACAGGGTAAACAGCAGTTGGGCGATGTCAGGATAACGGGTAAGCGTCTCTTCGATATAGGACTGGCTGAAGGAGACACCGGTCTGGCGCATGTATTTTGCGTAGGCACGCAGCACAGAAACCTGACGACCCGTGAGGCCAGCCCCCAGTACCAGACGGTTGAAGCCGTCATCTTCCAGCCCCTTGTTCCAGACGGCGGCGAAGGCTTCCTGGAAGCGCTGCTGGCTCTGCTCCAGATCAAAGGGCTGTTCACCGCGCAGCAACATGGAGAAGTCGAGGATCCAGAATATATCCCCTGAAGGGGTACGCACCTGATACGGGGTCTCACCGATCACCCGCAGCCCCATGTTTTCCAGCATGGGCAGTACATCGGAGAGGTGAATGGGCTCGGTGCGATGGAACAGCTTGAGGCGAACCCGGCGATCGTTCTCTTCTTCCTGAGCGCGGTAAAACAGCATGCCCAGCGGTTCGGCTTCGCTCAGATTGTCCAGCGCCATGATGTCGGCCACGGCAGATCCCGGCAGCACATCTTCCTTGTAGGCACGGGGGAAGGCGCTGCTGAAACGGCCACGCAAGGCATTGCCGCGGGCCTCGCCATAATGGGAGAGCAGCACGGAGTCGAGTCGGTCGTCCCAGCTGCGGGCCGCTTCAATCAGGTTGTTCTGTACTTCGTTCACGTCCACATCCACGTTGTTATTGTTGACCCGCACTATGTATTGGGTCCGCGCCAGCACACCTTCGGAGAAGTAGACGTTGAACTCCACCTCTTCGCTGCTGCCGAAATATTTCTGCAAAATCTGCTGGGTCTTGACTCGCAGCGCCGTGTTGTAGCGCTCCTTGGTGACATAGACCATACAGGAGAAGAAACGACCGTAGACGTCGCGGCGCACAAACAAGCGCAACATGTCCCGCTCCTGCATCTCCAGCACACCGAGACCGGTGGCCAGCAGCTCCTCTTCACGAGCCTGGATCAGCTCGTCGCGGGGATAGGTTTCCAGCACGTTGAGCAGCGCCTTGTAGGCGTGTGACCCCTTCTCATGACCGGAGGAGGCCATGATGCGTTCCAGCCGGTGGCTGATAAGCGGGATCTGGGTAGCACTGGTGTTGTAGATGGAAGAAGCATAGAGACCGATGAAACGATCTTCCCCTACTACCTTGCCGTGCTCGTCAAAGCGCTTGATGCCGATGTAATCCACATAGGCAGGGCGGTGGACGCGGGACTTGCTGTTGGACTTGGTGAGGATAAGCAGATCGGAGCTCAACGCAGCATGGCGGGCGCTGGCCGGCATATTGCCAAGGCGCTGCCCCTCATCCTTGATGGAGTTCTTCATCAGGCCCAGGCTGGATTCCGGCAGCGGCAGTATCTCGTGATCGCCCTCCACCGCCTTGACGTCATAGCGGCGATATCCCATCAGGGTGAAGTTGTGGGCAGCGACCCACTTGAGGAAAGCCACACAGGAGTTGACCTCCTCCTTGCTGACCGGGTTCTTGCGCTTGGGCAGCTCGTCGATGATCTCGTTCAGGCGACCCAGCATGGGTTGCCAGTCCCCCACCGCCAGTGCCACTTCCCCGGCAACCGAGTTGAGCTCGGCAGCCAGCGCATCCATCTGCTCATCACCGGTCAGGTGATCGATCTCGATGAGGAAGGCGGTTTCGACCGAAGTTTGTCCGGCCGTATTGTCGAGATCCAGAATGGCGCTGATCTTGCCTTCGTTGCCACGAATAAGGTGCAGCGGCTGGTGCAGCATCATGTGCGCCGTGATGTTCAGACGCTTGAGTGCCATCCGGATGGAGTCCACCAGGAAGGGAGAATCCTGCAGTATGATCTCGACTATGGTGTGGGGAGACTGCCAACCGTGGCGGGTCAGCTCGGGGTTGTAGACCCGGATGTAGGGTTGTGTGCTGGTACGCTGGTTGAGCGCATTCCACAGGCTGAGCGCGGCGCCGTAGAGATCGCTGTCATTGCGATCGTGCAGATCGGTGCTGGCCATGTTGCCATAGAACTTGGCAACGAAGCATTCGACCAGGGAGGCACTCTTCTTGGGCAACTTCTGATGGATCAGGCTGAGAACGTTTTCGAGCAGAACTGAGGTAGGGGCGTCTTTCAATGCCATTGCTATATTCCTTATCGGACGACATGAACCACCGACGGAAAGACATCCACCCTGGATGCCCACCGGTACAGAGTTGCTGCGAAGTGTAATGTCTTGGATCAAGGAAGGCGAGCAAAGGTGATAACGACTTGTTAAAAACAAGGGGCAGATCACGGCTTGAGCTGTGAAATATTTTGCCAATTCGGCAAAAAACAGAAAATCCCACTGGGTGATTACGGATTTACCGGATAGATAGTGACTGAAAGCAGATAATTACTCGGGATCCTGTTCGAATTTTGTTAACTTATGCGTTCCAGGCTGATAAAGCGATAATCATCCTGTGTTTTCAGCCGAAAATAGCCGTATACCCCACTGATAGTGACAAATGGCCGGATTTTTTCCAAGGCCAGCTCTATGGTGAGCCCCTGTTCGGTACGTACCACCAGCCGCCTGGCGTGCCCCTGATACATCAACAGTATGTCATCGCTACTGAGTGACAGCCGAAAGGTAAACTGCTTCAACACTGACTCCTTCTCGATAGCGCCCGACCATGATGCGGTCACTGCGGCGCCTTGCTCGATGGTGTTTTCAACAAAAAGGGCAGGAGAGCCAGGCTCCCCTGCCCCGTCAACACTTACTGCTGTAGCGCCTTGCTCACCTTCTCGAACAGATCCCGTGCCAGTCCGTCCAGGTTGAACAGCCGGAGCAGCTCTACGCGGATCAGGGCCTTGCGCCCTTCATCCAGTCGCTTGAACTGAATGAGCGGTGTGATGAGGCGAGAAGCAACCTGGGGATTGACCTCGTTGAGCTCGATGAGGATATCGGTCAGGAAACGGTAACCACTGCCATCGATGGCATGGAACTGCACCTGGTTGCTCATGGCAAAACTGCCGATCAGTGCTCGCAGCCGGTTCGGGTTGCGAATGCTGAAGGTGGGATGGGCCATCGCATGACGAACCTCACTGAGGACATCGGTCGCCGGTTTGCTGCCCACCAGTCGCAGCCAGTTGTCCAGTACCAGCCCATCCCTGGCCCATTTGCCTTCAAAATCGGCCAGCAGTTCGGAACGGCACGGCAGCAGATAGCCGTTGGCCACCTGCAACGCCGCCAGGGTATCGGTCATGTTGTCGGCATTGGCATATTGCTGGCGCACCAGCGCATCAGCGTGCGCGGCATCCAGTGCCGCCAGATAACCGAGCACAACCCCTTTGAGCGCACGCTTGGCCATGTCGGCATGCACCACCTGATAGCCTTGTAGTTGCAGGCTCGCATAGGTGGTTGCCAATCGAGCGCCGAACGCTGCAGCAAGACGAGCATGAATAGCATCCCGCACCTGATGGATGGCATCGATATCAGCCACCTCGAACAGTTCGGCCAGGGTAGCTTCCCCCGGCAGGGCAAGGATCTCGGCCTTGAGTGCCGGATCCAGCGAGGCGTCGTCCAGGATGGCGACAAAGGCTGCCAGCAGGGTCTCGGAGACGTCGACTCCCTGCCCGTGCTGCACCTGCACAACCCCTTCCATCACCGCCTTGTTGATCAACATCTGGGCCGCATCCCAACGGGCAAATTCGTTACGGGCGTGGCGCATCAGGAAGGCCAGAGCCTCGTCGCTGTAGTCATAGTGCAGCTTGACCGGCGCACTGAAGTCCCGCAACAAAGAGGGAACCGGCTTGACTGGCACCTTATCGAAGATAAAGGTCTGCTCTGCTTCGAGCACGTCGAGCACCTGGCCTATTTCCTTACCCTGATATTGCAGCGGGATGACGGCGCCATTTTGGTCATACAGCTCGATGTCGAAGGGGATGTGCAGCGGCAGTTTCTGCGGCTGATCCTGAGTCGGCGGCGTGTGCTGGCTCACATGCAGGCGATAGACGCCGCTGGCAGCATCGTACTCATCGGTCACTGTCAGCTCAGGGGTGCCGGACTGGCTGTACCAGCGGCGGAACCGACCGAGATCTCGGCCTCCGGCATCTTCCATCGCCTGCACGAAATCATCACAGGTCACCGCCTGACCGTCAAAGCGCTCGAAATAGAAGCGCATACCCGCCTGGAAATTGTCTTCTCCCAGCAGGGTATGCAGCATGCGGATCACTTCCGACCCTTTCTCGTAGACGGTCAGGGTGTAGAAGTTGTTCATCTCGATCACCACATCCGGGCGGATGGGGTGGGCCATGGGGCCGGCATCTTCGGCAAACTGCGGACCGCGCACGGTACGCACATTGTTGATGCGGTTGACACCACGGGATCCCAGATCGGAAGAAAACTCCTGATCCCGGAACACCGTCAGCCCCTCTTTGAGGCTGAGCTGGAACCAGTCGCGGCAAGTGACCCGGTTGCCGGTCCAGTTATGGAAGTATTCGTGACCTATGACCCGCTCGATACCGTGGTAATCGCTGTCGGTGGCGGTGGCCGGGTTGGCCAGCACGAACTTGGAGTTGAAGACGTTTAGCCCCTTGTTCTCCATGGCGCCCATGTTGAAGAAGTCCACCGCGACGATCATATAGATGTCGAGGTCGTACTCGAGGCCAAAGCGCTGCTCGTCCCAGCGCATGGAGTTGATCAGGCTCTCCATGGCGAAACCTGCTCTGTCCAGGTTGCCCTTGTCAACGAAGATCTCGAGGGCTACCTTGCGGCCGCTTTTGGTAGTGTAGTGGCTGCGTTCCACATCGAAGTCACCGGCCACCAGGGCAAACAGGTAGCTCGGCTTTGGGAAGGGATCCTGCCACTGCACGAAGTGGCGACCGCCATCCAGCTCACCGCTGTCGACCTTGTTGCCGTTGGAAAGCAGGAAGGGATACTTGGCCTTGTCGGCAGTGATCCTTGTGCTGTAACGGGCCAGTATGTCGGGGCGGTCCAGATAATAGGTGATGCGGCGAAAACCTTCGGCCTCGCACTGGGTGCAGTAGGCATCACCTGACTTGTAGAGTCCTTCCAGTGCCGTGTTGGCGGCAGGATCCAGCAGGGTAACTATGGTCAGCACACATTCGGCAGGCAGGTTGAACAGGGTCAGGGTATTCTCCCCCTGTTCGTACTCTTGATAAGGCACGCCATCCACGCTGACACTGTGCAGGGAGAGCCCCTCACCATCCAGTACCAGCGGCTCATTATGTTCACCGTTACGGCGCAGACGGGAGATGGCGGTGACCTGGGTCAGCGGCTCCTGCAGTTGAAAGTCCAGATCGATACTGTCGATCCAGTAGAGCGGAGCCTTATAATCCTGGCGATATTTGGCCGTCATGGCCTGGGAATGATCGGTCATTATTGTTTGCTTCCACGCTTGTAATTGACGTGTCAGAGGCTGTCACAACCGGTTGGCAGGGTCAAATAGTTTGCATTCAGCCAAAAGAAAGGGCGACCTGAGCCGCCCTTGTGTACCTGTTATTGCCAAGCCAACGTCAGCCTTGTTTGCTGAGTTTGGCCAGATCCGCCGTGATATTGGCCGCTTCGATCAGATACTCGTCGGGGGCTTCAAAATCAGCCGGCAATTCGTCGAGACTCTTCACCGCAGGTTTGCCAAGGCGTGCCAGACGTTCATTGGTGCGCAACAGCGCCTTCTCGTCCTGCTTGGCCTGCTCTGCCAGACGTTCCGCCTCATTGAGGGAGACAGACTTCTTGTCCTGCTCCACCTTGTAGTCGGCGATGTCCTGCATCACATAGGCAAACTCGGGATCCTTGGCGATCCGTGCCTCGTGGGCCGTTTTCAGCTTGGGCAAAAGGCTGGCAAAGTTACCGAGTTTTTCGTAACTGGCCGAGGCAATCTTGTCCCAGGGCAAGGCGTTGAACTCGCGACTTTCACCCGTCTCATCCGGTGCTACCGCAGTGGGGAAACCGATGTCGGGAGCGACGCCCTTGTTCTGGGTGCTGCCACCGTTGATCCGGTAGAACTTGGCAATGGTGTATTGCACGTGACCCAGGGGCTGCTCGTAGAAGTCATAGACCTTGGCGAGGCTGCGATGCTGCTGCACTGTGCCTTTGCCAAACGAGTTTTCGCCGAGGATCAGGGCGCGACCATAATCCTGCATGGCAGCGGCAAAGATCTCGGATGCAGACGCGCTGTACCTGTCGATCATCACCGACATGGGGCCACCGTAATAGATGTTGCCATCGTCATCGCCATTGACCGTGATACGGCCCATGTGATCACGAATTTGCACCACGGGCCCGCCAGCAAAGAAGAGACCGCTCAGGGCAGAGGCTTCGGTCAACGCACCGCCGCCGTTGCCGCGCAGATCGACGATCAGGCCTTCGATCTTCTGCTTGTTGAGGCTGGAGATCTCCTTGATCACGTCATCGTGCAGGTTGACGTAGAAACTCGGGATTTCGAGCACCCCAATTTTCTTGCCTTCCGCTGTGATCACTTTGGACTTGGCGGCCCTGTCTTCCAGGCGCACCTTGTCGCGGGTCAGCTCGATCTGCTCGGTCTTGACGCCGGCGCCCTTGCCGCGCTGGATCTCCAGCTTGACCTTGCTGCCTTTGGGTCCCTTGATAAGCTCGACCACGTCATCAAGACGCCAGCCAATCACATCGACAATCTTGCCATCGTCCTGCCCTACCCCGGTGATCTTGTCATCGGGTTTGAGGTGGTTGGACTTGGCAGCCGGGCCACCCGGCACCAGGGAGCGAATGACGGTAAAGTCATCCTCTGCCTGCAACACGGCTCCGATGCCTTCCAGCGAGAGGTTCATCTCGGTATTGAAGCGATCGGCGCTGCGCGGGGAGAGATAACTGGTGTGCGGTTCGATGGCACGGGCGAAGGAGTTCATGAAGAGCTGGAACACATCCTCGCTCTCGGTCTGGGACATCCGCTTGATGGCGTTGTTGTAACGCTTGCCAAGCAGCTCCTTGATCTCGGGCCACTCCTTGCCGCTGAGCTTGAGGCTCAGGGCATCGAACTTGACCCGCTGGCGCCACAACTCGTTGAGTTCGCCTTCATCTTTGGGCCAAGCCGCCCCTTCCCGATCAAAGAGGTAATTGTCGGGCTGGGTAAAATCGAAAGGGGTATCGAGCAGTTTGAGGGCGTATTCGAACCGCTCATAGCGCCGCTGCTGACTCAGATTGAACATCTCGTAAGCAGGCGCCAGCCGTCCTCTTTCGAGATCGGTGTCAAAGCCGTTACGGTACTTTTCAAAGCGGCTGATATCAGAGGCCAAAAACAGGTTTCGGCTGTAGTCCAGATTCTCCAGATACTTGTCGTAAATCACGGAGGAAAAGGCATCGTCCAGCTTGAACTGCTTGTAATGCGAGCGGGTAAACAGATTGGCAATTCGCTTGCTAGCCGTAGCATGTTGGCTCTCTTGAGCCAACACAGGCAAATCACTTTCCTTGAGCACCGGCTCGATGGCCTGTGCAAGCCCGGCAAGCGCCAGGCTACAGGCAACGAGGGAAAAACGAATTACGCCATGCTTCAACATTTGTCTCCTTAGAGAACCAGATGCTCAAATTTGACCCGCAGCATCATGCCGGTCTGCAGTTGGACCTGAACGTCATCCTTGGTCACTTCCTTGATGGTCGCCGGCACCGGAGACTTGCCCAGCACGACCCTGACACCCTGATCCACTTTCAGATTGGCGGCATCGACCTTCACCAGAGGCGCATCGGCAACGACTGCCTTGGGTGCGGCCTTTGGCTTGTCAGATTTGGCGGCAGCATCGGCCTTGCGCGGGGCAGGACGACGGGGCTGCTTGGCCTTCTCTTCTTTATTGTTGGTGCGACGGCTGGCAAAGACACGCTCTTTGCTCTCTTTCAGCGCTTGCTTGGCGTGCTCGATGTGCTCTTCGGTGAGCAGCTCGCCCGGGTTGCCGTCCAGATCGACACGGGCCTGGCCGGCTTTGAGGCCATGCAGGTAACGCCAGCTGGAGGTGTATTGACGCAGTGCAGAGCGCAGCATGGTCTTGGAGACTCTGGCATCGTCAGCGAGACGCTCGGCCAAATCCTGGAAGATGCCAATCTTGAGCGGCTTGGCCTCTCCTTCAGCGATGAAGCAGGCCGGGAACTTCTCGACCAGGTAGGCAACGATCTCTTTACTGTTCTTCAGCTTTTCAGTGTTTTCCATGTATAACCTTGGCTTTCATATAAACGCGCGGGTACGCCCGAGCACAACACAACAAAGGCCCCATTATAGAGAGCTTGGGGCCTTTTGCGAACCATCTAGCAATGACTTAGAGCATGCTTTCCAATATTTGCACCGTTTCTTCGAGTCCAATCCGGTCTTTCTCATCAAAACGGTTAAAAATTGGACTGTCGATATCGAGTACGCCGATGATCTCGCCACCACGGCGCACCGGGATCACGATTTCGGCATTGCTGGCACCATCGCAAGCGATATGCCCTTCAAATTGATGCACATCGTCAATGAGCTGGGTTTTACCCTCAGCAACCGCAGTGCCGCATACCCCACGCCCGACCGGAATACGCACGCAGGCCGGTTTGCCCTGGAAGGGCCCGAGTACCAGAGTATCTCCCTGCAACAGGTAGAAACCCACCCAGTTGATGTCGGTCAGCTCCAGTGCCAGCAAGGCGGAGAGATTGGCCAGATTGGCAATGAGGTCCGGTTCCCCTTCCAGCAGCGCCTGCGCTTGCTGGTTGAGTCCGCGATAAAATGCTTGTTTTTCAATCATGATTAAATGAACTTCACTCCTTGATAATCTGTGCAAGGTAACGCCCTGCCTGAAAATTTCAAATCAATTTTCACTTCAACCCCATCCTCTTCTTATTAAAGAAGAGGATTTAGCGGGCAACCGAGAGCGCCAGCTGCTGGCGCTGGCCATTGCTCCACTCGATATTGAGCAGCCAGACCATCATCGCCGAGGTACAGGATCCCACCATGGTCGTCCCCTGCCAGCCAGTGCCTGTGGACTCGAAACTGAGCGGTATGGTGCCCATGAACATGTCCCGCCCCTCCAGCCAGGCTTTTACCGGTTTGATCTCCGGATCCCCGCCCTGAAGCAGTATCATGAAGTCATGTTCGGCCTGTACCGGCAGCGACGCAATACTGACGGTCAAGGGTTTGTCACCCAGAACCGTGCTGCATGAGGTGTGAGACAGATCGCAGATTTGATCTTTTTCTGATCCCGCCACCTGGGCCTGCCCCCCGCCAAACCAGGTTCGATAGGCAACCAATCCGAGCAAAATAGCCAGGACGATCGCCAAGTGCACAATTTTGCGTGAAGTGAGTCTCTCTTTCATGAAAAAACAACCTTTTAAGATGCCTGAAAAATGACATTTCGTGATCTCGCGCAAGGTAATTTATTAAGCAGGCGGGACC
Organism: Aeromonas sp. D3; assembly: GCF_027705025.1. NCBI lineage: Bacteria > Pseudomonadati > Pseudomonadota > Gammaproteobacteria > Aeromonadales > Aeromonadaceae > Aeromonas > Aeromonas sp. D3. The sequence continues at coordinate 27,135 of NZ_JAPDBE010000027.1, forward strand.
CGACGGAGCCAAATATATCACTGTTTATACTGTTATTTTACCTGTCGGTTCAGTATCATTCCCATTGAATTTTCATTTAGCTACTTTTTGCTTTTCCTTTCATTAACAGTTGTTAACAAGAGGCAGAGCAGTAGCCAATGATGTCGGTCCATGTCACTGGACACAAAAATCAAACAACAGCAGCATCGGAAGCGGAATACAACGATGAGCCATATAACTAACCATCCTGAGTACAACTACACCGTTGTTCGCCAGTTCACCGTCATGACAATTGTCTGGGGAATTGTCGGCATGTCGGTTGGCGTACTGATAGCAGCCCAGCTGATCTGGCCTGCCCTCAACTTCGACACTCCCTGGCTGACTTACAGCCGCCTGCGCCCTCTGCACACCAATGCGGTTATCTTCGCATTTGGCTGTAGCGCACTGATGGCGACCTCCTTCTATGTGGTGCAACGCACCTGTCAGGTCAGACTGTTTGGAGGCAAGCTTGCCTCCTTCGTGTTCTGGGGTTGGCAGGCGATTATCCTTTCTGCCGCCATTTCGCTGCCGATGGGATTCACCTCCGCCAAGGAGTACGCAGAGCTGGAATGGCCTATCGACATCGCCATCACAGTGGTCTGGGTTGCCTATGCCGTGGTCTTCTTCGGCACCCTGGTCAAGCGCACCACCACCCATATCTATGTGGCGAACTGGTTCTTCGGCGCCTTCATCATCACGGTTGCCGTGCTGCACATCGTCAATAACATGGAAGTGCCACTTTCCGGCATGAAGTCCTACTCCATGTATTCCGGTGCCATGGATGCCATGGTGCAGTGGTGGTATGGCCACAACGCGGTTGGCTTCCTGCTGACTGCCGGTTTCCTTGGCATGATGTACTACTTCGTGCCCAAGCAGGCGGGACGTCCGGTTTACTCCTACCGCCTCTCCATAGTGCACTTCTGGGCGCTGATCTCCCTCTATATCTGGGCCGGTCCTCACCATCTGCACTATACCGCCCTGCCTGACTGGGCTCAGTCTCTGGGCATGGTGATGTCCCTGATCCTGTTCGTTCCCTCCTGGGGTGGCATGATCAACGGCATCATGACCCTGTCCGGTGCCTGGCACAAACTGCGTTATGACCCCATTCTGCGCTTCCTGATCGTGTCCCTGTCGTTCTACGGCATGTCCACCTTCGAAGGCCCCATGATGGCGATCAAGACAGTCAATGCCCTCTCCCACTACACCGACTGGACAGTGGGCCACGTTCACTCTGGTGCCCTAGGCTGGGTTGCCATGGTATCCATCGGTGCCATATATCACCTGATCCCGAACCTGTTTGATCAGGGCCGCATGTACAGCATTCGCCTGATCAACGTGCACTTCTGGCTGGCGACCGTGGGGACAGTACTCTACATCGTTGCCATGTGGATTTCCGGTGTGATGCAGGGTCTGATGTGGCGTGCAGTCAACGATGACGGCACCCTGACCTACAGCTTCGTGGAAGCGTTGCAGGCCTCTTATCCCTTCTACTTCGTGCGCTTCCTGGGTGGCTGCTTCTTTGTCACCGGTATGTTGCTGATGGCCTACAACGCCTACCGCACCATCTCTGCGCCCAAGGGTTCCCTGGAACCTGTCGCCACGCCCGCATGATTGAAGAGGTCAACCCATGAGCAACAATAACCGTCACGAGATCTTTGAAAAGAGCGTACCCATGCTGGTGGTCGGCATCATCTTCGCCATCAGCCTGGGGGGGCTGGTTGAAATCACCCCGCTGTTCTTCCAAAAGCAGACCACTGAGCCGGTGGAGGGCCTCAAGCCCTATACCGCCCTGCAGATGGAAGGACGCGACATCTTCATTCGCGAAGGCTGTACCAACTGCCACAGCCAGATGATCCGTCCGTTCCGGGCCGAAACCGAGCGTTACGGTCACTACTCGGTCGCTGGTGAAAGTGTGTGGGAGCACCCCTTCCTGTGGGGCTCCAAGCGTACGGGTCCGGACCTGGCCCGTGTGGGCGGTCGTTACTCTGACGACTGGCACCGTGCTCACCTCATCAACCCGCGCGATGTGGTGCCTGAGTCCAACATGCCTGGCTACCCCTGGCTCGATACCACTGTGATGACAGGTGAACTGACCGGCAAAAAGCTGGCCCTGTTCCGTGATCACTTTGGCGTGCCCTACACAGAGGCCGACGTGCAAGGTGCAGGCGACGCCGTGAAGGGCAAGACAGAGCTCGATGCGCTGGTAGCCTATCTGCAATCACTGGGTCATGCCCTGAAATAAGGAGTCAGGATATGGATTACGGCACATTTCGCGGCCTTTATACCCTGCTGTTGATGGCCATTATGATCGGCATCATCGTCTGGGCATACAGCAAACGCCGCAAGGCCTCTTTCGACGAGGCAGCCAACCTGGTTTTTGCCGATGACGAGCAACCCGGTGCTGATAACAAGAACGCAGGAGCGAAACAATAATGAGCACTTTGTTTAGCATTTTTGTGACCGTCATAAGTTTGGGAACCATTCTCGGCTGCTTCTTGCTGCTGGTGTGGTGCCTGCGGGACAAGATGGGTGTAGAGGAAGGCAAGTCCATGGGACACGCCTTCGACGGCATCGAAGAGATCAACAATCCGCTGCCGAAGTGGTGGACCTATATGTTCATCTTCTTCATCGTCACCGGCCTGGTCTACCTGCTGGCCTTCCCGGGCCTGGGCAACTGGAAGGGTCTGCTGGGCTGGCAGAGCTCCAATCAGGATGTTCGCTCCCTGGCAGAGTCAAAGGCGGCGGCAGCCTCTGCCAAGGCTGAAGGGCGTGCGGTGGAGTACGACCGTGAGCTGCTCAAGGCTGACGAGATCTACGGCGCCAAGTTCCGCGAGCTGACCTATCAGACAGACGGCAAGACTTACAAAGATATCACCGAGATCGCCAAGGATCCGGAAGCACTGAAAGTCGGACAACGCCTGTTTCTGCAGAACTGTTCCCAGTGCCACGGTTCCGATGCTCGCGGCGGTCGCGGTTTCCCGAACCTGACCGACAGCGAATGGCAATGGGGCGGAGAGCCTGCCCAGATCAAGACCACCATCATGGGCGGTCGTCAGGGTGTGATGGCAGCCTGGGGCGAGATCCTGGGCAAGGATGGCGTCAAGGAAGTGACCTCCTACGTGCTGGGTCTGTCCGGTCGCAAGGTTGACCTGGTGGAAGCCAAGAAAGGGGAAGCCCGCTTTGCCGTCTGCGCCGCTTGTCACGGTCCGGATGCCAAGGGAGGGATCGCCTTCGGTGCCCCAGACTTGACCAACAACATCTGGCTGTATGGCGGTTCCCGTCAGGTGGTCGAGCAGACCATCACCCACGGTCGTCACGGTGTCATGCCAGCCTGGCAGGATATTCTGGGTGAAGACAAGGTGCACCTGCTTGCCTCCTACGTTTACAGCTTGTCCCACACCGACAAGTAAAATCAGCAGTAACATGTGATAAGCACGTGATTACTCAGCAAAAAGCCTCGACTCTTCGAGGCTTTTTGTTATCTTGTGTTGGCTAAATCCCCTCTATTTCGTTAATCACAGGTTTCACGGTAGTAGCACTATGTCCCAACCCTGGTATCGCCAATTTTGGCCCTGGTTTATCATCGCCCTCCCGGCCGCCGCCGTGATTGCCGGCATCAGCACGGCAATCATCGCCAGCAAGGATGGCGTCAATCTGGTCGCAGAAGACTATTACAAACAAGGCAAAGAGATTAATCAGGACTTGAGCAAGTTCGATCGATCCGAAGCGCTCAATATCCGCATAGCGCTGGAAGTGAGCGGCAACGAGCTGACTCTCAAGCCCCTCTCGGGAGAGATCCCGCCCCGTCAGGCCCTCTACCTATCCCTGTTTCACCCGACCCTGGCCGGCATGGACAGCGAACACATGGTGACTGCTGACGCCAGCGGCGTTTATCGCCTGCTGCTCGACCAGCCCTTGAGTGGCAAGTGGCATATACGGGTCGATGCCTTCGACCATGAGTGGCGGTTGCAAGAGACAGTCCAGCTCCCGACCACAGCACCCGTCGAACTCGATCCCAAAGGGCGTTAAGTCATGACAGGCGGTTTTTACTGTGGCGAGCCGGTTCCCGCCAACAGTCCAGGTGCCCTGCTCGCCATCCCCCGGGGTAACACACCATGAAGGCTTGCTTTCATTGCGGCGAGCCGGTTCCCGCCGCCAGCCACTATGCCCTCGAGATAAAAGGCATAGTGCAGCCCATGTGCTGCCCGGGCTGTCAGGCCGTGGCAGAAACCATCATGGAGTGCGGTCTCTCCAGCTATTACGATCACCGCACAGCGCCCGGAACCAGGGGAGAACTGGTGCCCGAAGAGCTGGCGGCCCTCACCCATTATGATCTTGCCGAAGTGCAACAGGATTTTGTCACCAACAGTGGCACTGGCAGCCACAGGGTGCGCGAGATCCAGCTCAGCGTTGAGGGGCTTACGTGCGCCGCCTGTGCCTGGCTTATCGAGCGCCATCTGACTGGCCTTGCCGGTCTGCACTACATCAATGTCAACACCACTACTCACCGCGCCCGCATCAAGTGGGATCCGGTCCAGCTTTCGTTGAGCGACATTCTCAAGGGATTCGCCAAGATAGGCTACCGTGCCTACCCCTTCCAGACCCACAGCCAAGAGGCTATTTACGCCAAAGAAGTGCGCAACTACATGTTCCGGCTGGCGCTGGCGGGCCTGGGGTCCATGCAGGTGATGATGTGCGCCGTGGCGCTCTACATGGATCTCTTCATCAGTGTCGAGGATGAGTTCATGGTCTACTTCAAGTGGATCAGCCTCTTGCTCTCGACCCCCATCATGATCTATTCGGCCCAGCCCTTTTACGTGGGGGCATGGCGTAGCCTGAAACAGGGCCACCTCTCCATGGACGTGTCGGTGTCGCTGGCACTGATCGGTGCCTTCGTCGCCTCCATGTGGGCCACCGTCTTCAACACAGGTGAGGTCTATTACGACTCCATCACAATGTTTGTCTTCTTCTTGCTGCTGGGCCGTTTTCTGGAGTTGCGGGCTCGGCGCAAGGCGTCCGAGTCCAGCTCCAACCTGGCACGGCTAGTGCCCATCATGGCCACCCGCATTGATGAGGAGGGGGAGCACGAGGTGGCGGCCAAGACCTTGCAGGTGGGGGATAGAGTACGGGTGCTGGCCGGTGCAACCCTGCCTGCGGACGGCATCATTGTCGAGGGACAGGCCAGCCTCAACGAATCCATGCTGACCGGCGAGCAACTGCCACTGCTCAAGCAGGTGGGCGACAGCGTCTATGCCGGCACCATCAACACGGATTCACCGCTTCAGATCAGGGTCAGCCATCGCATCGAAGAGTCGCGCATCGCCCAGATCATGCGGCTGCAGGATCACGCCCTCGATGACAAGCCGGCCATCGCCCAGATGGCGGATGTGCTCTCCCGTCACTTCATTCTGGTGCTGTTGATCATTGCCGCAGCCGTGTGGACTTTCTGGCACTTCCATCAACCGGAGCAAGCCTTCTGGGTCACCCTGGCCGTGCTGGTCGCCACCTGCCCCTGCGCCCTGTCGCTGGCCACGCCGACCGCCCTCACCTCGGCCACCGCACGCCTCACTCGCTCCGGTATTTTGTTGCGTCGCGGCCATGTGCTGGACGTGCTGACCAAGGCCAACCGGATAGTGATGGACAAGACCGGCACCCTGACCACCGGCAATATCAGCCTGACCAGCACAACGGTGCTGGCGGAGCTGAGCGAAGATCAATGCCTCTCCATCGCACGGGCATTGGAAGCCTATTCCGAGCACCCCATCGCCCGCGCGTTTAAAAGCACGGCAGCCGACGACGTCTTGCTGCCTGCAAGCGAGGTGGTCCCAGTCATCGGCCACGGTATTGAGGGGGGTGTGGCAGGCAAGCATTATCGCATCGGCAGCGCCCGCTGGCTGGCTCTGCCCACAGAGCACACCGCCAGCCAGGGCCTTGCCATCTATCTGGCGGATGAATCCCGAGTGCTGGCCCGCTTTATCCTGGCCGATACAATGCGCCCGGATGCGAGGGCCCTGATCCAGGCCTTCAAGGCCGCCGGTTTGCAGACCACCATTCTCACCGGTGACAGCTCTGCCCAGGCCGACGAAGTGGCCCGCGAGCTTGGAGTGGATGAGCTGGTAAAAGGCGTCACCCCGGATGGCAAGCTGGCCTACCTCAAGGCGCGCGAAGCCCAAGGTGATATCAGCATCATGGTGGGTGACGGCATCAACGATGCCCCTGTACTGGCTGGAGCCCACGCCTCTTTTGCCATGGCGGGCGGCACGGATCTGGCGAAAAACAGCGCAGATGCCATCCTGTTGGCCGATGACCTGTCGCGCCTGCTGGACGCCCGCACCCTGGCCATCCGCACTCGCAAGATCATCAAGGAGAACTTCGCCTGGTCCATCGGCTACAACCTGCTGGTGTTGCCGCTGGCGGCCAGCGGCTGGTTACCCCCCTATCTGGCGGCAGCTGGCATGTCCTTGAGCTCCCTCATCGTGGTCACCAACTCCATGAGGCTCAATCGCTGAACCGTGAAGACGGCGTGCTCATGCGAATATGAGCGCGCCAACACATATTGAATGAAGAGGGATCCTGGCCGGTAACTGGTTTACCATGACCACTCTCATAGCAAGGCTTGCATCATGAACATCATCTTCGTCCTGATCCCCATCGCCATCCTGTTTGTCATCATCGCAGGCGCCGTCTTCTTTTGGGCCATTCGCTCCGAGCAGTTTGAAGATCTCGACCGCCAGGGATCCAACATACTGTTTGATGAAGACAAACCTGCCCAGAAACCCATCGAGTCCAAGTCCGATGACCGCCAGCCTTGATCTGGTAGGGGCCCTGCTGGTGGGGCTTGCAGGATCTGGCCACTGCATCGGCATGTGTGGTGGCGTCTCGGCCGCCCTCTCCATGGCCATTCCCCCCGAGAAACAGCACTTTTGGGGCCGACTTGGCTATCTCCTCAACTACAACCTGGGGCGGATCCTCAGCTATGTCATCGCTGGCGCTCTGGTAGGCGGGCTGCTGGCCACCACCAGCGAGCTCGGTGCAGGCAAACATGCCATCGCCGGATTGCGGCTGATGGCGGCGCTCTTGATGATAGCGCTCGGCCTGTACCTTGCCGGCTGGTGGCAAGGCATACTGCTGCTCGAGCGGATCGGTGCCCGACTCTGGCCACGGATCAAGCCGCTGGCAGGCAAGTTTCTTCCCTTCACCTCGGCCTGGCAGGCGTTCCCTTTCGGCATGATATGGGGTTGGCTGCCCTGCGGTCTGGTTTACTCCATGCTGACCTGGAGTGCCGCAGCTGGCTCTGCCAGTGGCGGGGCACTGATCATGCTCTGCTTTGGCATGGGGACACTGCCGACACTCTTTGCACTGGGGGGACTGGCGGACCGGCTGCGCTACTGGCTGACCTTGCGCAGTTTGCGTCAAGGCGGGGCTGTTTTGCTCATTGCATATGGGCTGCATACCCTCTGGGTCGGGATAGCGTCCTTTTGAAACCCTATCCAAAACGGATGAGTTGATGGTAAACTTGTTTGATATAAATCAATTATTCGTATGAGCCTATGATCCCGGAAAAGAAACCTGGCAGACGTATTCAGAGCGGTGGCTGTGCAATTCATTGCCAGGATTGCAGCATCAGCCAGCTCTGCATTCCCTTCACTCTGAACGACAGTGAACTCGATCAGCTCGACAGCATCATTGAGCGCAAGAAGCCGATCCAGAAGGGTGAGGAGCTGTTCAAAGCCGGCGATGAGCTGAAGTCGCTCTATGCGATCCGTTCCGGGACCATCAAGTCATACACCATCACAGAACAGGGTGACGAGCAGATAACCGCTTTTCACCTCGCAGGGGACTTGGTTGGCTTTGATGCCATTCACAAGCATGCGCATCCGTCCTTTGCCCAGGCGCTGGAAACGGCCATGGTGTGCGAGATCCCGTTCGACGTACTCGACGATCTCTCCGGCAAGATCCCCAAGTTGCGCCAGCAAATCATGCGACTGATGAGCAACGAAATCATGGGCGATCAGGAGATGATACTGCTGCTCTCCAAGAAGAATGCAGAAGAGCGCCTCGCTGCCTTCCTGCACAATCTGTCGGTGCGTTTCTCCGAGCGCGGCTTCTCCGCCAAGGAATTCCGCCTCTCCATGACCCGGGGTGATATCGGCAACTATCTCGGCCTCACGGTGGAGACCATCAGCCGTCTGCTTGGCCGTTTTCAGAAGTCTGGCCTCATCAGCGTCAAAGGCAAATACATTACCGTGCTGGATCAGATGGCCCTCGGCGTCATGGCTGGCGCCCCCCGTCCTGCCTGCGGTTAATTTCCCCTCTGTCTGCCCTCGTTGCCGGATCGGTTTAGTCTGAAATTTGATCCGGCACATGTCCCCCTGCCTCCTCCTGAGCTAAGCTGTAATGGCTAAAGGTTTGTCATCATTGGTATTTTTGCCAAGGAGGAAGAGAACATGGTCAAGTACCGAAAAATTCTGGTTGTTATCAACCCGGAAGAAGAGCGGCAAGTTGCCCTCGAACGTGCGGTCAAAGTAGCTGAGCTCGATGAAGGCGCTCAACTGACCCTGTTACTCACTATTTATGACTTCTCGTACGAAATGACCGCCATGCTGTCGGTGGATGAACGGGAAGAGATGCGCCACGGCGTGATCGCCCAGCGTCGTGAATGGCTAGACGACATTCTCAAACCCTACCGTGCCAAGGGACTGGACTACGAAGTCAAGGTGGTCTGGCACAATCGCCCCTTCGAGTGTGTCATTCAGGAAGTACTGGAGAATCGCCATGATCTGGTGGTCAAAGCGACCCATCATCACTCCTTCCTGCAAACCTTCATCTTTACTCCGACCGACTGGCATCTGCTACGCAAGTGCCCCTGCCCTGTCCTGCTGGTCAAAGAGGGCCACTGGCAACGGGGTGGCAACATCATTGCGGCCATCAACTGCTCCAGCGACGATCAGGATCAGAAAGTGCTGAACGAACGGATCACGGAGGAAGGCATTGGCATCGCCGAGTTGCTCGGCTCCAACCTGTATCTGGTCAATACCTATCCCGGTACCCCGGTCAATGTGGCCATAGAGTTGCCGGAGTTCGACCCCAACGCTTACAACGAGGCTATTCGCAAACACCATGAGAGCCTGCTGCTGAGCCATGCCGACAAATATGGCATAGGCCATCTGTGGACCCGGGTGGCGGAAGGATTGCCGGAAGAGGTGTTGCCCGACCTGGCTGACGACCTGCAAGCCACCCTGATGATCATGGGGTGTGTCGGTCGCACCGGCCTCTCTGCCGCCCTGCTCGGCAATACCGCCGAACACGTGGTAGACAGGCTCTCCTGCGACATCCTGATCCTCAAACCCGACGATTACAGCTGCCCGGTAGACAGCCGGCGTCGTCAATCATAAGGCGCCTTTCATCCTGGCACCTTGCCCTCCCCCGGGACATGGCTATAATAACGCGCTTATTTGTGTCCCGGGTTTTACGAGCATGCTAGAAGAGCTGAACGCCAAAGATAAATACAGTTTCAACAAACTGCAAAAGCGCCTGCGGCGCAACGTAGGTCAGGCCATCGCCGACTTCAACATGATTGAAGAGGGCGACAAGATCATGGTGTGCCTGTCCGGCGGCAAAGACAGCTTTGCCATGCTCGACATCCTGATGAGCCTGAAGGCAAGCGCCCCCATCCATTTTGATCTGGTGGCCGTCAACCTGGATCAGAAGCAACCTGGCTTCCCCGAGCATGTGCTGCCTGGGTACCTGGCGACCCTGGGCGTTGACTTCAAGATCGTCGAAGAAGATACCTATTCCATCGTCAAGGACAAGGTACCGGAAGGCAAAACCACCTGCGCCCTCTGCTCCCGCCTGCGTCGAGGTATTCTCTATCGCACGGCGCAAGAGCTGGGCTGCACCAAGATTGCCCTCGGCCATCACAGGGATGACATCCTTGAGACCCTGTTCCTCAACATGTTCTACGGCGGCAAGCTCAAGTCCATGCCGCCCAAGCTGGTGAGCGATGATGGCAAGAACGTGGTGATCCGCCCGTTGGCCTACTGCAAGGAGAAAGACCTGGTACGTTACGCCGAGGTCAAGGCCTTCCCCATCATCCCCTGCAACCTGTGCGGCTCACAGGAGAACCTGCAGCGTCAGGCCATCAAGCAGATGATGCAGGATTGGGATCGCCGCTTCCCGGGTCGTATCGAAACCATGTTCACCGCCATTCAGGACGTGATCCCGAGCCACCTGCTCGATCACAAGCTGTTCGACTTCAAGAGCATCAACCGAGACTCCGGCATCATAGATGGCGGCGACAAGGCATTTGATCCGCCCGAACTGCCGACAGCCCCCTTGCTGAACATCGACGAGATGAACGTGCTGGATGTGATTGAAGTGCGCTAGGCACTGCACAATCGGTAACGAAATCTGCAACGAAAAAGGAGCGCCAGGCGCTCCTTTTTATCTTTTTGGCGTGACGCTTGCTCAGCCCTTGTGCAACCAGGGGGTCAGTCGCAGTATGTCCCCCTTCAGTTGCAGCTTGCCCGCGGCGAAGTCTGCCAGTTGTGCGTTGCTCAGCAGCAACTGCCCCTCTTGCCAGGAGAGCGGCAGCTGGCGGGCGCCATCAACCAGATAGGCAGTGCCAGTCGGTTGCACCAGTGTCACCCGCACACCCGCCATCTCGGGCAGGAAATACTTGCCGACCATGCCGGCCAGCTTGCTCAGCAGGGCCTGCATATCCTGCTGGCGCTTGACCACCTCGGCCACCTTGAGCTCCCACTGGCTGCCTGACACGGGCGGGGCATCGGCCATCACCTGCACCGAGAGATCGCAGGCAGCGTGCGCCTCGGTCAAGCCCACCACCACGGTCGCTTTGTCCAGATTGAGATCATCGTCGTAGGGCAGCCGCAGCTCGCTGTCTACCGTCACCTCGGCAGCCACGTCCCGATCCAGGGTAGAAACCCGGGCCGAGGTAAGCAGGCAACGCTGTCCATTTTGTTGATCGGTCAGATAAAACCCCAGCCTGGCATGACCAAACTCCCCCTTGGCAAAGGTCTTCATCTGGCTGTAGAAAGTACTGTATTGCAGATCCAGTGAAGGCTGTGCAAACCCCAGGGTGGGCAACAGCAGCAAGCTTGCCGCTACGCCATGTCGAGCCATCTTCATGTGCCATCCTTTTGCATCACGCACTCGTCATGCGTTGAAATCTTGGTGTGCCATCTCTTGGCACTGCATACGTCGGTCAAGCGCTGAAATGATCGGGACCTTCGCTCACTTCGGTCACTTCTACCGCGACCCCGCACAGATCCCGATAGAGGATCCCCTTGCAGTTGAAGTAGAGAGGAGCCACCCAGATAAGCCCCAGGCCCATGGGGAGCAGCGCCAGGAAAAACAGCGCCAGCATGACACCATGCAGCAGCACTATGCTGGGCCAGCCGCGAGCAAACAACTTGAGCGACACCAGAATGGCCTGCACCGGTGACAAGCCGCGTTCCAGCACCAGCGGCACGGTAAACACCAGCCCCATGCCGATCAGCGCAGACGGTATGAACGCCAGCATCACCGGCAAGCCCACCAGTTCAAACAGAGGACCGAACAGGCTGGTGATCATGCTGCCCAGCAGGCTCAGGCTGCCGAGGCGCAGGAAGTGGCGAAAGAAATCGAATACCTGGCTCGGACGGGCACGGACGCCGACCGATTGCTGCAATCCCAGCATGTCGAGGGACGAGGTCATGGGGGCCATCATGATGGTGATGAGCAGACTCAACACCAGGGCAATATCCATCCCCCCTTCCTGATTGACGTAAGGCGCCAGCAGGGTATTGCTCAGCAACATCCAGATGGAGGTAACCCCTACTATGGCCAGCAGCAGGCCAAAACCGGTACGGCGCGTCTGTTGCCAACTCTCTTGCAGTACCCCCTTGAGGTCGAGGCGATATCCCTGACTCAGGGATTGCTCGAGGGAACCACCGATCCGCATTTTATTACTCAATGGACTATCCAACATCAGAAAAACACTATTCAGGGGGCACATTATAGCGATTTGACCCGGTATGCGTAGCCGTTTTTCCCCTTATCTGCTGGTGGGAAAGCCTTTGATTTCATAAGCGCAGGCCGGTTCACTTCCTTCCTTTCCCGCCTTGGCCCACCGTTGTGATGGGCGTAGGATGCCAACAGATATACCGCATTTGCTGACTGCCTCCGCCCTTCCCCATCAGGATGACGCGAGGAGAACACACTTCACAAGGAGACATGCATGTCTGATTTGACCCTGTATCTCGCCACTGGCACTTGCGCCATGGCCGTACACATAGCGCTGACCGAGGCCCGGGCCCACCATCAGGTCAAGCGACTCGATCTGGCGGCGGGGGAGCAGCGCTCTGCCGCCTATCTCGCCATCAATCCCAAAGGCCGGGTGCCGGCGCTTGTTACCGAGCGCGGCGTGCTGACTGAAACCCCGGCACTGCTGATCTATGTGGCGCAGCGCTTTCCCGATGCCAAGCTTGCCCCGTTGGATGACCCTTTCCTGCTGGCCCGCATGCAGGAGGTCAACAGCTTCCTCGCCTCCACCGTGCATGTCTCCCACGCTCACGGTCGCCGCGGCAGTCGCTGGGCCGATGATGAACAGGCTGTCGCCGCCATGCAGGCCAAGGTGCCGCAAAACATGCGCGATGGCTTTGCCGACATTGAACGCCACTATCTGGTCGGCCCCTGGGTGCTGGGGGAGCGCTTCAGCCTTGCCGACATTTACCTGTTCGTGGTCGCCGGCTGGCTCGAAAGCGATGGGGTGGCCATCAGCGAGTTCCCCAGGGTAGCAGCCCACTATCAACAGATGCTCACACGCCCCGGCGTGCAGCAGGCCCTCGCCCTCTGACCCCTCTCTCCTTCAATCCTCTGCATATGGGTGCCTGTACGCTGTCTGGCACCTCTTTTTATTCTTTTCCCCCGGCATTGGGATCGTTTTCACATTTCTGTCATCTCCCTGTAGATCAAGCGTGCCTTAGCGCCTATCGTTTACCTCATGACGCAACCGGTTGCGTAACCGGTTGCCTTGATAAACATCAGATACGCAGACGCAAGTCTGCCGAGGTGCTGTTATGAAACGAGGCGTACTGCTCAATGCTCCCTTGAGTGCCCTGGTGGCACAGATGGGCCACACCGACGAGATCACAGTGTGCGATGCGGGATTACCCATGCCGGCGGGGCCGGAGCGCATCGATCTGGCGCTGATGGCGGGCACCCCCAACCTGCAGACAGTGCTGAAAGCGCTACTGACGGATCTTGTGGTGGAAAAAGTGATCATGGCCAGCGAGATAAAGCTGATCAGCCCTGACACCCATCAAGCCCTGCTCGATCAGATCGAGACCCACTCGCTCGAGCAAGGCAAACCCATTGCCATCGAATATTGCCTGCATGAGGAGTTCAAGACCCGCTCCCGCCAGAGCAAGGCGATAGTACGCAGCGGCGAAGTAACGCCCTATGCCAACCTCATTCTCTGCGCCGGCGTGGCGTTTTAAGCCTCTTCAAGGAAGCTGCAATGAGCACAACCCCCTCCCCCCTTTTGGGGCTCACCGGGAGCGTTGACACGCCCCCCTCGCCCATTCTGGAGCTGACCGGGATCGTCAAGACCTTTCCCGGTGTCCGCGCCCTCGATGAGGCAGGACTCAAGGTTTACCCGGGCCAGGTGATGGCCTTGCTCGGCGAGAATGGCGCCGGCAAATCCACCCTGATGAAGGTGCTGACCGGCATCTATCAAGCCGACGCGGGCAGCGTCAGTTACCGCGGCCAGCCTGTGCACTTCAAGGGTCCCCGCGACTCCCAGGATCAGGGCATCAGCATCATCCACCAGGAGCTGAACCTGCTGCCGGAGCTCTCCATTGCCGCCAACATCTTCCTTGGCCGCGAACCGCGTACCCGTTTTGGCAGCATTGACCACCAGCAGTTGCGCGAGCGCGCCAGCAGCCTGCTCGGTCGTCTCGGCGTCAAGCACAGTCCGGATACCCGGCTCGGAGAGCTGTCGATTGGTGAACAGCAGATGGTGGAAATTGCCAAGGCCCTCTCGTTCGATGCCAGCGTCATCATCATGGATGAGCCCACCGATGCCCTGACCGACACCGAAACAGAGCAGTTGTTCACCGTGATCCGCGAACTGCGCCAGCAGGGCTGCGGCATCGTCTATATCTCCCATCGCCTCAAGGAGATCTTCCAGATCTGCGACCGGGTTACCGTGCTGCGCGATGGCAAATGGATCGGCGAGAAAGCAGTGAGCGATCTCGATGAAGACAGGATCATCGAGATGATGGTGGGTCGGCGGCTGGAAGAGCAGTACCCGCGCCTGCATCGGGAACTGGGTCCTGTCAGCCTGCAAGTCAAAGATCTGGCTGGCCCGGGTGTGCGCGGGGTGAGCTTCTCACTGCGTCAGGGGGAGATACTGGGCTTCAGTGGCCTGATGGGCTCAGGCCGTACCGAGCTGATGAAACTTATCTACGGGGCCAGTCCCATCAGCGCCGGCGCTGTCGAGGTCGATGGCAAGGTCATGGTGCCACGCACCCCTGCCGATGGGCTGGCCGTCGGCATCGCCTATATCTCCGAAGATCGCAAGGGGGATGGGCTGGTGCTGGAACTCTCGGTGCGGGAAAACATGAGCCTGTGCGCCCTCGATGAGTTCATCCGTGGCGGCAAGATCGACGGCAAGGCCGAGCGCCAGGCAGTGAGCGACTATGTGCGCCTGTTCAACATCAAGACCCCGAGTCAGGATCAGCTGATAAAGCTGCTCTCCGGTGGCAACCAGCAGAAGGTGGCCATCGCCAAGGGGCTGCTGACCAAGCCCAAGGTATTGATCCTGGATGAGCCGACCCGCGGCGTCGACGTGGGGGCCAAGAAAGAGATCTACCAGCTCATCAACCAGTTCAAGCAGGAGGGGATGAGCATCATCCTGGTCTCCTCCGAGATGCCGGAAGTGCTCGGCATGAGCGATCGCATCATGGTGATGCACGAAGGGCGCATCAGCGCAGAATTCATGTCCGCGGACGCCAATCAGGAGAAACTGATGGCGGCGGCAGTCGGTAAACAGTGGCAATCAGAGCAAGAGGCCTTTCAATGACAACCCAAACCCTTTCCCGCCGCGGCATCATGAGCAAGGCCTGGTGGATTGAGAACAAATCCCTGGTCGCCCTGCTGGTGTTGATTGGCGTGGTCTCCTTCCTGAGCCCCAACTTCTTCACGGCCGACAACCTGCTCAACATACTGCGCCAGACGTCAGTCAACGCCATCATGGCGGTCGGCATGACGCTGGTCATCCTCACCGCCGGCATCGATCTGTCTGTCGGCTCTGTGCTGGCCCTGTGCGGCGCCCTGGCAGCCACCATGGTAGCGATGGAGCTGCCCATAGCGCTGGTGGTGCCACTGACCCTGGGGGCCGGTGCCCTGCTCGGCGGCATCAGCGGCCTCATCATTGCCAAGGGCAAGGTGCAGGCATTCATCGCCACCCTGGTCACCATGACAGCCCTGCGCGGCGTGACCATGGTCTATACCGAGGGGCGCCCCATCTCCACCGGGTTTAGCGAGGGATCCGATCACTTCGCCTGGCTCGGTACCGGTTACCTGCTTGGTCTGCCTGTGCCCATCTGGCTGATGGCCATCGTCTTCCTGCTGGCCTGGTACCTGCTCAACCACACTCGTCTGGGCCGTTACATCTATGCCCTGGGCGGCAACGAATCTGCCACCCGCCTCTCCGGCATCAATGTGGCCAGGGTCAAACTCGCCGTATATGGTCTGTGTGGCATGCTGTCGGCGCTGGCTGGCCTCATTGTCACCTCCCGCCTCTCCTCTGCCCAGCCGACGGCCGGCATGGGCTACGAGCTGGACGCCATCGCCGCCGTTGTGCTGGGTGGTACCAGCCTGATGGGGGGCAAGGGTCGCATCATGGGGACCTTGATAGGGGCCCTCATCATCGGCTTCCTGAACAACGCCCTCAACCTGCTCGACGTCTCGTCCTATTACCAGATGATCGCCAAGGCCAGCGTCATTTTGCTCGCCGTGATGGTCGATAACAAAAGCAATCGATAACAACCTAAGCCATGCCACACACACAAGGAATGAAATGATGAAAAAGCTCAATACCCTGCTCGCTGCCGCCATCATGTCTGTGCTGGGCACCGCCCAGGCCGCCGATCAGACCCTGGCGATGGTGGTCTCCACCCTCAACAACCCCTTCTTCGTCACCATGAAAGAGGGGGCCGAAGCCAAAGCCAAGGAGCTTGGTTATGAACTGGTGGTACTGGACTCCCAGAATGACCCGGCCAAGGAGCTCTCCAACGTGGAAGATCTCACCGTGCGCAAGGTCAACGCCATCCTGATCAACCCGACCGACTCCGAGGCCGTTGGCAATGCCATCCGCCTGGCCAACAAGGCCAACATCCCTGTGCTGACCCTGGATCGCGGTGCCGCACAAGGTGAGGTCAAAGCCCACATTGCCTCCGACAACGTGGCTGGCGGCAAGCTGGCTGGCGACTTCATCACCCAGAAACTGGGCGCTGGCGCCAAGGTGATCCAGCTAGAGGGGATCGCAGGTACCTCCGCCGCCCGTGACCGTGGCGAAGGTTTCGCCCTGGCCGTGGCTGCCAACAAGCTGGAAGTGCTGGCCTCCCAGCCTGCCGACTTTGACCGCACCAAGGGGCTGAACGTCATGGAAAACCTGCTGGCCGCGCACCCGGGCGTGCAAGCCGTGTTTGCCCAGAACGACGAAATGGCGCTGGGTGCCATCCGCGCCGTACAGGCGGCCGGCAAAGAGGTGATGATCGTCGGCTTCGACGGCACTGATGATGGCAAGGCCGCCGTTTCCCGTGGCAAACTGGCCGCCACAGTAGCGCAACAACCGGCCCTGATCGGTGCCATCGGCGTGGAAACCGCCGACAAGGTACTCAAGGGTCAGCCGGTAGAAAAATCCATCCCGGTACCGCTGCAAATCGTCAGCAAGTAATGTGACAGGGGGGAGCTTGGCCTCCCCCTTTGTTTCTTGAGTTTCCATCAGCTGTGCATCTTGGCTTGGGCCCACTCAAACCAAGATGTTCCAAATCAAGGGTGATAAGAATGAATCGTCTCGTTGTTCTGGGCAGTGTCAATGCGGATCATGTACTGCGCGTCCCTCATTTTCCTCGCCCCGGTGAAACCCTGACCGGCCACAGCTATCAGGTGGTACCGGGTGGCAAGGGGGCCAATCAGGCGGTGGCTGCCGCACGTCTCGGCGCCCCTGTCTCCTTTATTGCCCGCATCGGTGATGACGCCATCGGCCAGCAGATGCGCCAGGGTTTCGAGCAAGATGGCATAGACGTCAGTGCAGTAGAACTCGATGAGACCTTGCCCACCGGCATCGCCATCATCTATGTGAGCGACGAGGGGGAAAACAGCATAGGCATCTCCGCCGAGGCCAACGGCGCCCTCTCTCCTGCCATGGTCAAACGGCATGAAGCCATGATTGCCGATGCCCATACCCTGCTGCTGCAGCTGGAAGTGCCGCTTGAAAGCGTGTTTGAAGCCGCCAAGCTGGCTAGATCCCACGGCACCCGTGTGGTACTCAATCCGGCGCCCGCCCAGCCGCTCTCTAGCGAGCTGCTGGCGCTGGTGGATCTCATCACCCCCAACCAGACCGAAGCCGAGCTGTTGACCGGCGTCAAGGTGAGCGACGAGGCCAGCGCGGCTCAGGCGGCCGCCTGCTTCCACCAGATGGGAATAAGCGATGTGATGATCACCCTGGGCTCCCAAGGGGTCTATTGCAGCAATGCCAAGCAGCAACAGCTCATCCCGGGTTTTCGAGTTGAGGCAGTAGACACCACGGCCGCGGGCGATACCTTCAACGGCGCCCTGCTGGCCGCCGAGCTTGCCGGTGCGGACTTCAACGCAGCGGTGCGCTTTGCCCACGGCGCGGCGGCGCTTTCTGTCACCAAGTTCGGCGCCCAGAGCTCGATCCCAAGCAAGGTTGAGGTCGACGCCTTCCTGCTTGCCCAGACTGCGCAGGGGCACTGATGGCCAACATCAAGGAGGTGGCGGCGCGGGCAGAGGTCTCCACCACTACCGTCTCCCATGTTATCAACGAGACCCGCTTCGTGGCACAAGAGACCCGTGAGCGGGTCTTTGCCGCCATGCGCGAACTCAATTATGCCCCCAGCCTGGTGGCCCGCAGCCTCAAGGTGAAGGAGACCAACAGTATCGGCATGCTGGTCACCACCTCCAGCAACCCCTTCTTTGCCGAGGTGGTGCGCGGGGTGGAGCGCTACTGCTTCGAGCAGGGCTACAACCTGATGCTGGGCAACACCGAAGGTCAGGCCGAGACGGCGCTCTCCTACCTCAAAATGATGTTGCGCAAGCGGGTCGACGGCCTGCTCATCATGTGCAGCGAGGGGCAACAGGAGGTGTTCAACCAGCTAGACTGGCTCAAGAGCCTGCCCGTTGTGGTGATGGACTGGGGCATGGAGAGCAAGGACGTGGACCTCATCGCCGACAACTCCCATCGCGGCGGTTATCTGGCCACCCGCCATCTGCTGGCACTCGGTCACACCGATGTCGGTTGCATCACGGGCCCCCACAGCCGAGCCCCCGCCAATCAGCGACAGGCTGGCTTTGAGCAGGCGATGCAGGAAGCGGGTCTGACCGTCAATCCGGCCTGGATCCAGGAGGGAGATTTCGACTGTGCCAGTGGTTTCAATGCCATGCAGCGCCTGCTGGCCCAGCCCAAACGGCCGAGCGCCCTGTTTATCTTCAACGACATGATGGCTATGGGGGCCATCAGTGCCGCCCATCAGGCGGGCTTGAACATACCGCAGGACATCTCCATCGTCGGTTATGACAATGTGGCGCTGGCGCAGTATCTGTCACCGCCACTCACCACCATCAATCAACCCAAGGAGGAGCTAGGGCGCCTCGCCGTTACCCGGCTGCTGGCACGTATCAATGGAGTGACAGTGGATAACCACCTGATCACTGTTGATCCAGACTTGGTGATCAGACAATCCTGCGCGCCCTTCCCGTCCCCCTGACCCGCTGAAAGACGCATGCAAAAAGGGCGATCCATAGGATCGCCCTTTTTATCGCAGCCAGTCAGGCCTGCCGCGCAGCCTGAACATCTGCCGGAATGAGGCGCACCAACCCCAACTGTTGTGCCAGCGGCTGCAACAAGCCGGTGTGACTTGCGCTCTCCGGCAACCAGTAGCGCACCGGCCAGCCGGCGGCCAGCAGCGTTGGTGTGCTGCTGCCAAGCTCGCTCAGCGCCAGGGTACAACCGCGCTGATTCACCTTGGCCAGCAAGCTGGCATCCTGTTGCAAGGCAGGTAACAGCAAGATCGGCTCGACATGCACAGTGGCGGGTAGATAGGCCAGCACATGGGCCAACTGGGCCTGATGATTGAGCGCTATCAGCAGTGGTTGAGGCTCATCGAGTGCGGCTTGTTCATGCTCTTGCAGCAACCGCGCGATCACGGGCCCCAGTATGCCCCCCTCCTGCAGCCAACTCATCTCGCAGGGTGCCAGATTGTCCTGCCAGCGCAGCAACACTCCCCTCACCCTGAGCCCGTTCTCACTGCTCAGCAATGGCATATCGACCACCAGAGGGGATGGTATCCGGTGTGCCAACCAGTCCCGCAGCTGGTGCAACTGACGCTGGGTCAGCTGCAATTGCTGCAACATGCCTGGCTGAAACCAGGCGATATCCCCATTGGCATCGTGTTTGGCCTGATTGAGGGCAAGGATAGCCTGATCCAGCAGTCGATTGGGATCCTGCGTCTCCTCTACCTGGGCTACCCCCAGCCGGCACGCCAGCTCGAAACGGCTCTCCCGGGTCACAAACTCGAAATGCAGCAGTTGCTTCAGGGCCTGGATCTGTTCCTCCATGCCCTGTATGTCTTCGGTCAGGATCACCGCAAACTCGTCCCCTCCCAGCCGATAGGCGTGCCCGCTGTAGGCCTGCTGCAGCTTGTTCGACACCGTTTGCAATAACCTGTCCCCCACCTGATAGCCAAGCAGATCGTTGACCTGCTTGAAGCGCTTCAGATCAAGTACCACCAGTGCCTGAGCGCGGGAAGATTGCAGCGAGCGAGTCAGCTGCTCCTGCAAGGCCCGGCGATTGCCGAGCTGGGTCAGGGGGTCGAGCAAAGAGAGGCGCCGGTTTTGCAAGTTGGCTCGAATGAGGGCAAACACCAGGGCACCACCGGTCACCAACAGGATCAACTGACAGATTTGCAGCCAGAACAGGCTGCTGCGGATCTGGTTGACCGAGGCTTCCCGCTCCTGACTGGAGAGGATCCGATCGCCCACCACCCCAATCTGATGGGTCTGTTCGGCAATCCTGGTCTGCAACTGCTCGAGCTCGGTCCCTTCGCGCAACTGCCCGGCCTGCATCTGTGGCTCGAGCAGTTTAATCTGCTCGAACAGTCCGGCCAGGGCCTTGCCCAGTCCGTGACGCTGCCTCGCATCGGCGGTCTCGCTGCTGATGAGGAAGATATCCAGCCGGTTCCACAACAGATCATAATCCAGGCTCAGGGTCTCCATATCCAGTTGCCCGGCCCGGTAGAGGCGCAAGTCGTAGAGAAAACGCTGGGATTCCAGCATCACCTGGCTGATGTTCCAGTGGATGTTGCGATAGAAGGTATCGACCAGCTGCTCCTGGCGGTGCTGCAGATAGAGTCCACAACCCGAGGAGAACAGAAACAGCAGGGTGATCGAGACCAGGAGCAGATTGTGACGCTGACGACCCATCAACCGATGATCTCGATGCGGGTTACCTGCCAGACCATGCAGTTATGAATGAGGGGGATATCCAGCTTGGGGTAACTGGAAAGGGGGATCAACAACCAGAGCGGCCCCTTGTTGCGGCGGGTCAGCGGCTTGCCATCCTCATGGCGCACCAGGGTCAGTGGTGCCTCCTCAAACAGGGCGAGATCCACCACCTGCTGATAGCCATTAAGTGCCGAGACGGCAATTTTACTCACATTCTTGACCCCTTGCGCCGCCAGCACAGCCGCCAGGGTCGGGCCACGGTAGTCATGCATATCCGTGGTCCAGGGGGTCGCTGTCTTGAATTGGGTTTGCGGCAAGGCGGCCAGTGCAGCGTCATCGAGCGCTATCTGCCGACCATCGGGCAGCACCAATGTCATCAGGGGGATCGATGCCAATGCGCTGGCACTGGCCAGCATCAGGAGAAAAAAAGCGATCCATTGCTTCACTAGGGTCATGATCATTTGCGCCAACTGCGTCCCATATTTTGGTTGTCAGTGTCGCGATTTCACACTCTCATTGCAACTGTGACGTCACACAGTAGCTCAGGATCCACGCATCTCCATCCAGTTGTGACCCTCTATCTGTTTGGGCTGATGCACGCCGCAGCGCTCCAGCAACTCGTCAACGAAAGCGGGCACCAGCAGGGAGGCCGGTCCATAGCGCTTCTCGTCAAACTGGCTGCCCACCTCGCTCGGTTCCAGGTTGAGCTCTATGGTATGGGCGCCGTTGAGGCCAGCCTCGTGCACGAAGCCGGCAGCAGGGTAGACGGCCCCCGAAGTCCCGATGGAGATGAAAAGGTCGCACTGGGCCAGGGCGCCATAGATGCGATCCAGCCCCAGCGGCATCTCGCCAAACCAGACCACGTGCGGGCGCAGCGGCTGGGGGAACTGGCAACAGGAGCAGAGTTCGTCCTGATGGAGATCGCCGCGCCATTCGATCACCTGGCCCGACTCGGGACAGCGGGCCTTGAGCAGCTCGCCGTGCATATGGATAAGGTTCTTGCTGCCCGCGCTCTCGTGCAGGTTGTCGATATTCTGGGTCACCAGGGTGACAGTGCCAGGCAACAGGCGCTCGAGGCGGGCGAGGGCATAGTGGGCAGGATTGGGATGGATCTGCGGTTGTTGCAGCTGATGACGGCGCGAGTTGTAGAAACCCTGCACCAGGGCGGGATCCCGGGCGTACCCTTCCGGGGTCGCCACATCCTCCACCCTGTGCTCTTCCCACAAACCGTCACAGGCACGGAAGGTCTTGATGCCGGATTCGGCAGAAATACCGGCGCCGGTAAGAATGACGATGTGTTTAGCTGATTGCACCATGACTGCTTCCCTCTGATCCCATACAAGGCTGACCTTAGCACAGGCTGAAAAGGCATCCTATTCACCCTTGGTCTTATGAGGATACCCGCTTCACAAGGTATCGAGCACGCTCAGATCGAGCCGGACAAACACCAGCTCCCGCCCCGTCACCAGGGTGAGCGGCAGCCCCAACCCACGCAGGAGCGCCAGCATGGGGCGATTCTGGGCCAATACTTCTGCGGTCCACTCCCGAATGCCCTCGGCGCGCGCCAGCAGTGCCAGCGCCAGCAGAATGCGCCTGCCCGCCCCCCTGTGCTGGAAGTGATCTGCGACCAGACAGGAGAACTCGGCCCGGTCCGGGTGCAGCCGCCGCCGTATGGACTGGGCCTGAGCCAGCGGCCGCCCCTGACCATCGGTCAGCAGCAGCGCTATCTGGGGGGCTCTGGGATAGTCGAGAAAGAAGGCCAGTTGATCATCGGTAGCCGGCTGTTTTGCCCGCATGAAGCGCAGGTAAATGCTCTGCTCGCTCAACGCCTCGTAGGCGGCTCTGATCGATTCCGGATCGGCGCCAGCCAGCTCCTGCAAGCGACAGGGGACCCCGCCCACTTCCATCATCAAGGGCAAGGAGGCCCGTGACGTCGGATGCAGCCAGCCGGCCAGGCTACGTCGCAAACGCGCCTCATCGGGGGGCCAGCAGAGGTAACGGGGCACGGGTTACCAGCGCCCCGTCATGCCGCGATCGCGCCACAGGGTACTGTCGAGCAGGTTGAAGGGATCATCCAGATAGAGGGCAATGCCAAGCTCTCTGGCCCTATGGATGAAGCGGCCCAGCAGGGAGTCCGCCGTCATGGCCTCGAGCCCCGGGAGCAGGCTCTGCCCCAGCAGCAGGTGCTGCAATGGCACCCTCTCCAGCAAATCAAACGGCATATGCTGGTCATTGTCGAGCAGCAGCGCAAGCTTGACGCCAGCCAGACTGGCTTGCAGCACCAGTGCGAACCGCTCGGCCTGGCTGAGCAGGTGATCACGGCGGTGAATGACCAGGGTCAGTTCAGTGGCATCTCGTCCCTGTCTGCCCAGCCAATCCCGCACCAGCTCCCACCGTGGCGGTAAACCTGTCACCGCCAGCCAGATGGGCAGCGGGGATGGCGGGTCGGACAAGAGTCCGAGCAGCCCCTTCTCCTCCCCCTGCCAGCTGCGGACGGTACGGCGCAAGCCACTGAGCCGCTGTTGCCGCTGTGGCCCCAGATAGAGCGCCTTGAGCAGCCGCAGCAGATCATCGCTCAACAGCGGTTTGGCCAGGGCGGCCACCACATTGAAACCCGCATCGTGCAACAGCCGGCGGGCCCCGTCGATCAGGGTCTGATCGTGGGCCGACAGCAATATGATGGGCAGGCCGCTTTGCTGATATTGAGGCTGGCTCATCAACAGACCGATGGCATCCTGCTCCACCAGGCTGAGATCGCTGATGAGTAGCTTGACGCCGCCCTGTTCCAGCACCTGGATACAGGCATCGCCATCCTGCACCCATTGGCAGGACAGACCCAATCCCTGGATCTCCTGCTGGATATGGGCGCCTTGAAACGGGTGATCCTCCAGCAACAAGATCTGCATCTGTGCCAGCCACTGCAGCCACTGCTGGTACCTGTCATGGACCCCTGCCAGCCAGTCATCCGAGAGCCGATAGATGCCATCGCTCTGGTTCATCAACTGCGGCAAATAGTCGGCACCGGCGTGTGAGGCGGGATCAAACAGGGCGATGGCACCGGCGGCGAACAACCCCTCCCACGGCCAGCGGGCATCGGGTTGCGTGCGACGTAAGGTGGCAAATTCGGGCAAGGTAACGGCTTTTGCCGCCTGATAGGCCACTCCGTCCAGTGCATAGAGGGTCACCGGGTAAAAAAAACGCTCCTGGGTCTCTTCCGAGTTCAGCAACGCCAATAACTCTTCATCTGTGATGATCATGTCAGACTCTCTCACCTAATCGCCGGCAGACTTCATCCAGAGCGTGCCGCAGCGGGGGCATCAGGGGTTGTTGTGGATCCCGTTTCCACTGCTCGATCACCTGGATCAGCGGGGTGGCGCCCACCATTTTGGCCGCCCCCTTCATCTTGTGTAAAGCCGCATCAAGCGCTTCAGCATCTCCTTGTGTGATGCACTGCTCAATGTCAGCCAGATCTTGACGAGTTGCCTCCAGATAGAGGTTTATCAACTCGCGACTCAGGAGGGGCAGTGCCGGCTCATGCCACCCGGCCCCCATTTCCTCGCCTGCGGTGCCGGGAGAGGGTGCGGACAAGAGGACACTCGTGTCCGCAAGCCTTGGCACGCTGCGCAGTAAATTGGCCAGATCTTTAAGCAACAGGGGTTTGTCCAGATGTCCTCGACAACCGCAGCTGGCCAGTCGCTGCGCCGCCTGCTCGCTGAGATCGGCTGTGATAACGTAGGCAGGCAGATGGTGCCAGCGCGCAGAATCCCGCAACTGCTGGCACAGCTGGGCACCATCCATCACTGGCATCTGCAGATCGGTCAGCACCAGATCCACGGTTTCGTGCTGCAGAATATCGAGCGCCAGCCGACCATTGGCCGCACTCAGTACCTCGGCCCCCAGCTGGGTCAACTGCATGCTGATCAACACCCGATTCACTTCATGATCTTCAACCAGCAACACCCGCATCCCCTGCCCTGGCAAACTCATCTCCTCCAGGGCTGAGGACACCAGCCTTGGCTGCAACAGGCTGACCACAGAGCCTGGCACCCAGGGCTCGCCCTGCCAGTCCCAGTAACGCAGACCCTGATCATCTTCGGCGGCGCGCAGCAGGGGGCCGACGGGATCCTCGGTCAGGCCGAGCTCGCCAAGCCAGGGCACGAGATAGGCACGCTCCGCATCGTTCAGCTGGATATTGACGCTGGCCACTCTCGGTTGCCAGCGCGGCATCTCGTGCAGCAGCACCAAGGGCAAGCTGCAGGTGAAACGGCTGCCCCCGAGAGGACGCGGTTCGACCCGGATCTCGCCACCCATCTGCTCCATCAGCTGGCGGCTGATGGCCAGCCCCAGTCCTGTGCCCTGAGCCCTGGGCTGGCCCTCCTCTCCTCCCTGCTCGAATGGCAGGAACAGGCGAGGCAGCAGATCGTCGCTGATACCCGGCCCGTCATCATCCACGCCGCACAGCAGACGGTTGCCTTGACGGCGTGCCCACAGCACGACTTCACCTGCACAGCTGAACTTGATGGCATTGGCGAGCAGATTGTGCAGCACCTGCTGCACTCTATGGGGATCCAGCTCCACCTGGGCGGGCAGGTGATGGTCGATATCCAGTCGCAGCTGCAACCGCTTGGAGCGGGCCTTGGACCAGTGTACCGCCGCCACATGCTCGCACAAATCAACCAGGTCGGTTGGCTGGGGAGAGAGAGCCAGCTGCCGGTTCTCGTTGCGGCTGAAATCGAGCACATCGTTGAGCAGACCGAGCAGCTCGTCCCCCGCCTGTCTGACATGGGAGAGCGCTGAGTGCTGCTCCGCTGACAAGGGGGTGTGATTGAGCCACTCCAGCAGTCCCAGAATGGCATTCATGGGAGTACGAATTTCATGGCTCACCGCCGCGAGGAAGCGCCCCTTGGCCAGGACGGCCTGTTCGGCCCGCTCATGGGACGCCTGCAAGGCACGCTCCTGCTCGACCCTGGCGGTCACATCCTGCACCACACCGTAAACCCGCCACCCCCCTTCCTGCTGGCTGCGGCCACGACCATAACATTGCAGCCAGCGCGTGCCCTTGACCGGATGTTCATAGCGCAGCGCGTAGGAAAAAGGTTGGCCGGCATGCAACATGGCCAGCATGGGCGCCCGCATCTCGCGCCTGTCCTGATGTACCAGACGGCTGAGTGCGCTGTCGGGATGGCGGCGGATCTGCTGGCTGGCCAGGCCCAGCAGCTCGTAACTGCCACGGCTGATAAATTCGACCCGGGTTATTTTCCCCTGCTGCAAGAGGAACTGGATGACGACGCCGGGCACCGTATTGGTAAGGGCGCGCAGACGTCGCTCGGCCTGATGCAGCAAACGCGTACGCTCGCGCAGGGCGCTGATGTCGGAGAGCGCGATCAGATCCCCCGCCGGCGCCTGCTTGCCCAGTCGCAGCGGGATCTGGGCATAGGAGAACACCTGATCGCCGAGGGTCATTTCCCCTTCGGTTCCCTGCAACTGGGACGGCGGCAGGCTGAGTTCAGCCAGATAGCGAGCCTCTAGCCGTTTGGCCTGCTTGTTGCGCTTGATGATCTCCCCCTGATCATTTCGCAGGAAGACGGGCACAGGCAGTGCCTGGAACAGGGATTCCCTGAACTGACTCTCCAGTGCCAGGGTCTGCTCCATCTCCTGACGTCGGCTCACTTCTCGCGCCAGCTGCTGGCGGGAACGCCAGATCAACCAGATGACACCAGCACTGATCAGCAATGCCAGCAACACGGACCCCAGCCAAATGCCATAGCTGACGCCGCTCTGCTGGGTCAGTACCAGCTGACGCCAGCGCTGGTTGAGATCATCGTTCTGCTGGCCTGTGATCGTCATCAGGCTCTGCTCCATCACACCGGCCAGCCTGGGGCTGCGGGGACTGATGGCAAACCCTAGCCCGAAACGATCCGGCAGCTCCTTGATATCCAGTCCAGCCAGCAGATTGTTGCGAAGCGGATATTGCAACTGATACAGCTCGGCCAGCATGGCGTCCGCCCTGCCCGCCTGTACCTCCGCAATACCCGACTCAAGGGTCTCGCTCTTTCGCCACGCATGCTTGCCCAAACGGGCCAGCATGTCCGGATCATAGAGGCTGGCGGGCACGACCACCTCGCCCTTGATCTCCTCAAGTCGATCGAAAGACCGCAACTTGCGGCTGACCAGGGCATAACGACTGGCTACCACGATGCGAGTGAAATCAAACTCGCCAGTCAAGGCCGGTGTCTCCAGCAGACCCGCCATCATGTCTGCCTCGCCACTGCGCAGCCTGGCCAGGGCGTCTTCGGTGTCCTTGACTGGCACCACATGAAAAATCATCCCGGTCTGCTGGCTCACCCGGCGCAGCACATCTGCACTCCAGCCCCTGAGCTGCCCCTGCTTGTCGGTGCCGCTATAAGGCATCAATGCAGGGTTCACCACCAACTTGACGGCACGGGAGGTACCGACCAGCCAGGCCTGCTCCTTGTCGGTAAAGTGCAAGGGGTTGATGTCCTGCTCCCCCTGCTCCAGATAGCGCTCGAGATCCTTGTAGACGCCCCCGGGCGGCATATAGCGGATCGCCATGTCGACCAGCTCCCTGAGCTCTGGCTTGTCACGCATCATCAGCCGATAGCTGAGCACCAGCTCATCGCTGCGTAAACGGCGCAGACGCAGTCCCACATCCGGGTATTCGCGCATCAGGTAACGCAGTTGCAGGTAGTCGCCGAGATAGGCCGTTCCCTTGCCAGCTACCAGTGACGAGTACCAGTTGACGGCATCGGTCAGGACCAGCTGGGTCGAATGGGGATAGAGCGTTTTGAGCACCTCGCTCGCCTGCCAAAGGGGTGACACCAGGAAGGTGGCACGCTCCAGCTCACCCTTGTACAGAATGGCGGACTCGGCTTCCAGCAGGGCGCGACTGAGCGCCATGCCAGGCAATGCCTGCCGTGAAGGGCCTATGTCAGGAATGAGATCGCAGCGCCCCGCCAGCAGGGCCTGCTGAACCGCGGGCCAGTTTGGCAGCTTCTCGTGCAGCAAGGGCACCGGCAGCTGTTCGGCCAGCCGATCCAACTGGTCGATGAGCAGCCCCCCCGACTCCTCGAGATAGGGCGGCCGGATCAGGGCGGGGTAACAGATGGTCAGCGAGGTGAGAGTGTCGGCATACGCCTGGGTTGCGGGGGACAGAGGCAGCGTCATGGCCTGCACCGGCATGGCCAGCAACAAACCGAACAATAAGTTGGATTTCATCATGAAAAAGTAAAAGCCAGGCGTTTGCCTGGCTTTTTGTCACTCGTTGGGTTCAACATTTTCTACCCTGGCCTTGAGTTTCTGGCCAGGCCGGAAGGTCACCACACGACGGGCACTGATAGGAATATCCTCGCCTGTCTTGGGGTTGCGTCCGGGACGCTGATTCTTCTCACGAAGGTCAAAGTTACCGAAGCCTGAAATCTTGACTTGTTCACCACGCTCAAGCGCCTGTCTGATTTCCTCAAAGAAGGCTTCCACCATATCTTTGGCTTCACGCTTGCTCATCCCGAGTTGGGTGAACAGGTGCTCTGCAATGTCGGCTTTGGTAAGCGCCATAGATCAATCCCTCAAGGATGCATTCAACTCTTCACCAAGGGCCCGCACGACATTGTCTACGGTCTCGGCAATCTCTTTCTCCTCCAGAGTGCGCTGGGTATCTTGCAATACAAGACTGATGGCCAGGCTCTTCTTGTCCTCGGCCATACCAGCACCCTGGTATACGTCAAACAAGTTTATTCCAACTACCTGATTTCCGCCAACTTTTTTAATTACTGCGAGGACATCACCGGCCAGAACCTGACGGTCTACCACCACGGCGATATCACGACGGTTGGCTGGGAAGCGAGAAACCTCGGCAGCAAGCGGCACCTTGGCAGGGATCAGCTTGTTCAGTTCCAGCTCGAACATGATGGCCCGGGTCTTGAGACCCAGCTTCTTCTCGAGGCTCGGGTGGATCACGCCGATATGGCCGAGCACCTCGCCATTGCGCAAAATGGCTGCGCTCTGGCCCGGGTGCAGGGCACTGTGCTCGGTACGCCCGAAGCTGAAAGTAGCTCCTTCGGCAGTCAAGTCCAGCACTGCTTCCAGATCCCCTTTCAAATCAAAGAAGTCAGCTGCACGGCTCTTGATGTCCCAGTGCTCGTCGCTCTGGTTGCCGGTGATGATACCGGCCAGCATAGGTTCCTGACGGATGCCGTTCTCGGCGCTCGCGTCCTTGATGAAACGCAGACCCTGCTCGAACAGACGTACCCGCGGCTGCTGACGATTCTGGTTGTAGACCACCGCCTGCACCAGCCCTGGGAACAGGGAGACGCGCATGGCGGACATCTCGACCGAAATCGGGTTCGGCAGCACTATGGCATCGCTTTGCGGATAGAGCAGTTGCTGCGCTTTGGGATCCACGAAGCTGTAGGTGATCGCTTCCTGGAAGCCGCGGTCAACCAGCAGGTCACGCACCCGCTTGAGGGTCACCTGCCCTTCTGCCTGCTCAACCATCGCCAGGGAGGCGGCCGGTTTGAGGTTCGGGATATTGTTGTAGCCGTAAATGCGGGCAACTTCCTCGATGAGGTCTTCCTCGATGGCGATGTCAAAACGCCAGGAGGGTGCCAGTGCGGTCCAGCCATCGGCGTCAACGGTCACCTGCATGCCGAGGCGAGTCAGGATCTCGACCACTTGAGCATCAGCCACACTGATGCCAATCACCTTGTCGAGCTTGGTGCGACGCAGTTTGATGGGCGCCGCTTTCGGCAGATGGGCATCGGATTTGACCTCGATGACCGGACCCGCTTCGCCGCCGCACTCTCCGCCACAAATGTCCAGCAGCAGACGGGTGGCTCTGTCCATCACCTTGGCTTGCAGTTGTGGATCGACCCCGCGCTCGAAGCGATGTGACGAATCGGTATGCAGACCGTAGGCACGGGCACGACCCGTGATGGAGAGCGGCGCGAAGAAGGCGCACTCCAGCAGAATGTCGGTGGTGGTCTCGGACACACCGGTGCGATCACCGCCGAAGATACCGGCCATACAGGCAGGGCCTTTGGCATCGGCAATCACCAGGGTGGTCTCTTTGAGCTTCACCTCGTTGCCGTCGAGCAGGGTCATCGGCTCGTCAGCACGGGCGCGACGCACCACCAGTTCCCCTGCCAGCTTGGCCAGATCGAAGGCGTGCATCGGCTGACCATATTCCAGCAACAGGAAGTTGGTGATGTCGACGATAGCGTCGATGGAGCGGATACCGCCACGGCGCAGCTTCTCTTGCATCCAGAGCGGGCTCTTGGCTTGCAGGTTCAGCCCTTTGATGACGCGGCCCAGATAACGGGGGCAATCGGCTGGCGCCTCCACCCGGATCGGGAAGGTGACATCACAGGTGGCAACAGCAGGTGCCCAGGTCGGCTCGACCACGTCCACGCTGTTGAGCACGCCAATCTCGCGGGCGAGCCCCGCGATACCAAGGCAATCAGCACGGTTCGGGGTCAAGTCCACGTCAATGGAGACGTCGTTCAGATTGAGGTAATCGCGAATATCGGTGCCGATGGGGGCATCGGCAGGCAGCTCGATGATGCCATCGGCTTCAACGTCGATACCCAGCTCACTGAAAGAGCAGAGCATGCCGTGAGACGGCTGGCCACGCAGCTTGGCTTTCTTGATGGTGAAATCACCCGGCAGGGTCGCCCCTACTTTGGCAACGCACACTTTCAAGCCGGCGCGGCAGTTCGGCGCACCGCAGACGATGTCCAGCAGCTCGGCCTCACCCACGTTGACCTTGGTCACCCGCAGCTTGTCGGCGTCCGGATGCTGGGCGCATTCGACCACTTCACCCACGACCACATTGTTAAACTGGCCAGCCACCGCTTCCACGGCGTCCACTTCCAGACCGGCCATGGTGATCTGCTCGGCCAGTGCATTGTCACTCAACTCGGTGCGGACCCACTCCATCACCCAGGATTTACTGAATTTCATGTTCTCTCGCCCTTACTTGAACTGCTTGAGGAAGCGCAGGTCGTTTTCGAAGAAGGCACGCAGGTCGTTGACCCCGTAACGCAGCATGGTCAGGCGCTCAACGCCCATGCCGAAGGCAAAGCCGGAGTATTTTTCCGGATCGATGCCGACCGAACGCAGCACATTCGGGTGCACCATGCCGCAACCCAGCACTTCCAGCCACTTGCCGTTCTTGCCCATGACGTCTACTTCGGCACTCGGCTCGGTGAACGGGAAATAAGAAGGACGGAAGCGAATGGTGAGATCTTCCTCGAAGTAGTTGCGCAGGAAGTCGTGCAGTATGCCTTTGAGTTCGGTAAAGCTGGCATGCTCGTCAACCAGCAGGCCTTCAACCTGGTGGAACATAGGCGTGTGGGTCATGTCGTAGTCGTTACGATAGACGCGGCCCGGCGCTATGATGCGGATCGGCGGTTGCTGATGTTCCATGGTGCGGATCTGCACACCCGAGGTGTGGGTACGCAGCATCAGATCGGGATTGAAGTAGAAGGTGTCGTGATCGGTACGTGCCGGGTGATGAGCCGGAATGTTCAACGCATCGAAGTTGTGGAAGCCATCTTCAATTTCGGGACCGCGTTCCACCTTGAACCCCATCTCGCCAAACAGGCGTTCGATGCGCTCAATGGTACGGGTCACAGGGTGCAGACCACCATTCTCGATGCGACGGCCCGGCAGGCTCACATCGATGGTCTCGGCAGCCAGCTTCTGGTTCAGCTCCTGCTCTACCAGTGCATCACGGCGTGCGTTCAGGGCATCCTGAACCTGCTGCTTGGCCTGGTTGATCACGGCGCCCGCTGCGGGACGCTCTTCGGCGGACAAGGCGCCCAATGTCTTCATCTGCTCGGTAAAAAAGCCTTTTTTACCCAGATATTTGACCCGGATTTCGTCGAGGGTCGCAACGTCGTTGACGCCCTCAATTTCGGCCTTGGCCTGGCCGACTACTTCTTCAAGCTGTTGCATGTCTTCCTCGTCACCACTCCCGAAACAGGAGCCTGTTAGGCTAAATAAGGTCAAGAGGGGAATAATACAAAAAAAGCCCCTTCGCTGACCATAGTTAAGGTGGCCTTTTCTCCCTAGAAATCATTTTGTTATCGGGGAAGAGGCTGACCCGATCCCCTCTCCCCGTTAAATATGGGGAAACAATACTAGTTTGTTGGCATATGATGAAATCATGTTGCAGATATGCAGAGGTAACAGTCGGGTCTGACAACAGAACTGGATAAATTGCAGACAACAAAAAAGGAGGCCTGAGCCTCCTTTTATCTTTCATAACAGAACCGGATTAAACCAGTGCTGCTTTAGCCTTTTCAACCAGGGCGGTGAAAGCCAACTTGTCGTGAACGGCGATATCGGACAGGATCTTGCGATCGATCTCGATAGAAGCCTTCTTCAGACCGTTGATCAGACGGCTGTAGGACAGACCGTTCTGACGGGCTGCAGCGTTGATACGCGCAATCCACAGCTGACGGAACTGACGCTTTTTCTGGCGACGGTCACGGTAGGCATACTGACCAGCTTTGGTTACCGCTTGTACCGCTACGCGGTAAACACGGGAACGGGCGCCGTAGTAACCTTTGGCGGCTTTCATTACTTTCTTGTGACGAGCTCGAGCAGTCACACCACGTTTAACTCTTGGCATTTTTTACATCCCCCCTTATGCGTACGGCAGACAAGCGACAACACGTTTGTGGTCGGCAGCGGAAACCATGAACTTCGGTCCCAGCTTACGCTTACGCTTGCTGCTCTTCTTGGTCAGGATGTGACGCAGGTGGTTATGCTTGCACTTGAAGCGACCCGAGCCAGTCTTTTTGAAGCGCTTTGCAGCACCCCGGTTGGTTTTCATCTTCGGCATTTCATACTCCGCATTGTGAGTGACAACAAAATCGCAAGGCGAACCAACTCATGGGCGCGAACCCATGAGTCAATTTCTTGTGGGCCTTAAGATTTCTTCTTGGGTGCGAGGACCATCACAGCTTGACGGCCTTCGACTTTCGGGAACGACTCCACTACGGCCAACTCTTCCAGATCGTTCTTGACGCGCTCCAGAACCTTGATACCAAGATCCTGGTGAGCCATTTCACGACCACGGAAGCGCAGGGTGACCTTAGCCTTGTCCCCGTCTTCTAGAAAGCGAACCAGGTTGCGTAGTTTTACCTGATAGTCGCCTTCGTCAGTACCAGGACGGAATTTTATTTCCTTGACCTGGACGACTTTCTGCTTTTTCTTCTGTTCTTTGGTTGTTTTGCTCTTTTCGTAGAGGAATTTGCCGTAATCCATGATGCGGCAAACGGGCGGTTCAGCGTTAGGACTGATCTCGACCAGATCTACTCCAGCCTCAAGGGCCAAGTTCAGTGCATCATGGATCTCGACGACACCCAAAGGCTCTCCGTCAATACCAGTGAGACGAACTTCTTTCAGACGAATCTCGGTATTGATCCGGTGAGCGCGGGCTTGCGGTTGCTTGCCCAGTTTTTTTCCGCCTTTTATAGCTTATTCCTCCACTTTCTTTTGTCCGCGGGTCTGAACTTCCTGGGTCAACAGAGCAACTAGCTCTTCAACAGGATAAGTGCCCAGGTCAGCCCCTTTACGAGTCCGTACTGCAATCTTACCGGCTTCAACTTCTTTATCGCCGCAGACCAGCATGAAAGGTACTCGCTTCAAAGTATGCTCGCGGATTTTAAAGCCAATCTTCTCATTTCTCAAGTCCGCTTTTGCGCGAAGACCCGCATCATTCAATGCTTTGGCTACTTTTACCGCATAATCGGCCTGATTATCTGTGATATTCATGACCACAGCCTGAGTCGGAGCCAACCAAGTCGGGAACAGTCCGGCGTACTCTTCGGTCAGAATACCGATGAAACGCTCGAGTGAACCCAGAATGGCCCGGTGGATCATCACCGGTACGTGGCGTTCGTTGTCTTCACCCACATACGTGGCACCCAGACGTCCAGGCAGGGCAAAGTCGAGCTGCACGGTACCACACTGCCAAGCACGATCAAGGCAATCATGCAGGGTAAATTCGATTTTGGGACCGTAGAAAGCCCCCTCGCCCGGCTGCAGATCGTATTTCAGGCCGTTCAGCACCAGGGCTTCGGCCAAGGCGGCCTCGGCGCGATCCCAGGCTTCATCGGAACCGATACGCTGCTCGGGACGGGTTGAGAGCTTGACCACGATATTTTCAAAACCAAAGGTGCCGTAGACGTCATAGACCATACGGATACAGGCAGACACCTCTTCCATGATCTGCTCTTCAGTACAGAAGATGTGAGCGTCATCCTGGGTAAAACCACGCACTCGCATCAGACCGTGCAGGGAACCGGACGGCTCGTTGCGGTGGCAGGAGCCAAACTCGGCCATGCGCAGCGGCAGATCGCGGTAAGACTTCAGGCCCTGGTTGAAGATCTGCACGTGACCCGGGCAGTTCATCGGCTTGATGGCGTATTCACGGTTTTCGGACTGGGTGGTGAACATGGCCTGGGCATACTTCTCCCAGTGGCCTGAACGCTCCCACAGCACCCTGTCCATCATGAAGGGACCCTTCACTTCCTGATAGTCGTACTCTTTGAGCTTGCCACGGATGAAGGTTTCCAGCTCACGGAAGATGGTCCAGCCATCGTTGTGCCAGAACACCATGCCAGGCGCTTCTTCCTGCATGTGATACAGGTCGAGCTGCTTGCCTATCTTGCGGTGGTCGCGCTTGGACGCCTCTTCCAGACGCTGCAGGTAGCCTTTGAGCTGCTTCTTGTCAGCCCAGGCCGTGCCGTAAATACGCTGCAGCATCTTGTTGTTGGAATCGCCACGCCAGTAGGCGCCAGACATCTTCTGCAACTTGAAGTGGTGGCAGTGACGCATGTTGGGCACGTGCGGGCCACGACACATGTCGACGTACTCTTCGTGATGATACAGACCTGGCTGGTCATCACGGGCAATATTCTGATCCAGGATCTCGACCTTGTAAGTCTCGCCACGGGCTTCGAACACGTCGCGCGCTTCCTGCCAGGAGACTTTTTTCTTGATGACGTCGTAATCCTTGGCGGCCAGCGCCAGCATGCGCTCTTCTAGGGCAGCCAGATCGTCGTCGGTCAGGGTACGATCCAGATCGATGTCGTAGTAGAAACCGTTATCGATGACAGGACCGATGGCCATCTTGGTCTGGGGCCAGAGTTGCTTGATGGCATGACCCAGCAGGTGAGCACAGGAGTGGCGCAGTATGTCCAGACCTTCTTCGTCTTTGGCGGTGATGATGGCCAGGGAGGCATCGGCTTCGATGAGCTCGCAGGCATCCACCAGTTCACCGTTTACCCGACCGGCAATGCACGCCTTGGCGAGACCCGGACCTATGTCCGCGGCCACGTCCATGACGGAAACGGAGTGGGCAAATTGACGTTGGCTGCCGTCAGGCAGAGTAATGATTGGCATTATGTGTTTCCTTATACAGTGGTGCCCCCTACCAAAGGGCACATGCGGGATGGAAAAAATCATTCAAAAAGGGTGATGTTCTGGCTCTCTACAGCACTTTGCAGAGGCGCACTGCGCCGCAAATAGCTTGCTTAACGGCACAAGGCAAACCAAAAACCGGACCATGCTACCAGAAGTAGGCGGGGCTGTATCGAGTTTGGTGAGATTTTCTACAACCAAATGAATCGCTTGCCAGTCACTCACCCAGCAGGGGTTGCCAGTTGAAATCGAAGGTACTGCTCCCCTCCTCGGCCAGGGCGAGCTCCTCCAACACCTTCAATGCAAGCTTGTTGCCCTTTTGCGAGGCCTGATAGAGCCACTGCCTGGCCTGGGGCAGATCGACCCGACCACTCACCCCCATCAGGTGCAGCACACCGACTTTGAGCATGGCGGGCACGTCACCGTTGCGGGCCGCCAGCTCCATCCAGTGAAATGCCTCCCGCAGGTCCCGCTTCACCCCGGCGCCGCGCAGATAGACCTCCGCCAGCCGGTATTGGCCAAAGGCGTCTCCGGCCTGCGCCGACTGGCGATAAAGGCTGATGGCTTGCTCCATGTCCTGCGCTGTGCCCTGCCCCACCTCGTGGCTCCAGCCCATCAGCGCCTGAGCCCGGGGGATCCCCTGCTCGGCCAGCGGTTGCCAGATCTTTGTCGCCGTCTCGAACTGGCCGCTACGCCAAGCTCGATTGGCCGATGCCAGCTCCTGCTCGGTGGAGAGTGGGATCAGCCGCCAGATGACCAGGCCAAGCACACCGATAAACAGCCAGCGGGAGACAATGGGTTTCATGATGATTTCCGTGATCCAGTTCGCATTTTGTCTATGTAAACGAAATGTATCAGGGGGATCAAGCAAGAGATCTATTTGTCATGCTGCTTTAAGCAAGGAAGCGATGGCGAGAGCTTGTGTTTTGGCACTGACGCTTGCAAGATGACTGTATATATAAACAGTATCGGTGTGATGTGATGGCAGGACGAGGCAGTTTCCACAATGTTGATCACCGCTTCAGCGGTCAGCGGGTCGACGCAGTCGATGACGGCTGGGCTCAACCCGAGTGGGAAGCGGCATTTGCCGCCAGCGATCCCCGCACCGAGGTGAAGGAGATAACCGCCCGCAGCATCATCAGTTACAACCGCTCGCCGGATGTGCCCTTTGGTCGCTCCATCAACCCCTATCAGGGCTGTGAGCATGGCTGCATCTACTGTTATGCCAGACCGAGCCATGCCTACCTGGAGCTATCCCCCGGTCTCGACTTCGAGACCAGGCTGTTTGCCAAGCTCAATGCCGCCGAGCTGTTGCGACGGGAGTTTGCCAAACCCGGCTACCAGCCGGACACTATCGTGCTGGGGGCCAATACCGATCCTTACCAGCCCATCGAGCATCACTATCGCCTCACCCGCCAATTGCTGGAAGTGATGCTGGCCCATCGCCACCCGGTCGGCATCATCACCAAGAGCGCCATGATATTGCGCGACCTCGATCTGCTGGCCGAACTGGCTCGGGAGGGACTCTGTCAGGTGATGGTGTCGGTGACGACATTAAATGAAACCCTGCGGCGACAGCTGGAACCCAGGGCCAGCACAGGCACGGGTCGGCTCAAGGTGATTGAAAAGCTGGCACAGGCAGGAGTACCGGTCGGCGTGCTGGCGGCGCCCATGATCCCGCGCCTCAACGAACCTGAGCTCGAGCACATCATCAAGGCGGCAGCCGAAGCCGGCGCCCAGAGCGCCGACTACATACTGCTGCGATTGCCCCACGAGCTGGCCACACTGTTCAGCGACTGGCTGGAGGAGCACTACCCCGGCCAGAAGGAGGCCATCCTGAACCAGTTGCGAGCCAGTCGGGATGGCGGGCTCAACAGCTCCGCCTTTGGCGCACGGATGCGCGGTGAGGGCCAGTTTGCGGACTTGCTCGCCCAGCGCTTTCGGCTCATCAACAAGCGTTTGGGCTTGGGCAAGCGCCATCTTCAGCTGCGGCGGGACGGCTTTATCCGCCCGGGTGAACAACTGCGGCTCTTCTGATCACCCCGACAGCATCAGCAAGGATCACAACGCCTCCCCCTTAATCGGCGCACCACAAGGTGAACTATGCCGCCTCAACCCCTTGGCCGAGGCGCGTACGTGCCCTTGCCCTGTGCAGTCAATTCGGCGGGCAGTCGTGCAGGCTCATGGGCCACTTCGTCCTCATGCTCCTCTGTCAGCGATCCTTGCTGATGTTCGCCCCATCCCCGGCTCCACCAGATCTCCCACATTACCCAGCTGGTCATAAGATGCTCCTGTTGATGGATGCAGGCGCCAGGCCCGCTTGGCATGCTTGTTGAGTACAAGGGGCAGCTTGGCCCCGCCCAATGACAGCGAGATGACACCAGCATGAAGGATTTGGGGTAAATTGAGGGAGTGCGGCAATGCAGAGGGATCAAAGCGGGCCCGATCAGCTGGCTCCCTGGGGCGGATGTAAAAGCAGCAGTAAGGCACAAAACAGCAATAAAAAGAGCGACCCAAGGGTCTAATGCCGATCAGTTAAGGATCCATTGACCGATCCTGCTGATGTGTAAAAATCCGAAACCTGTTGATTTGGTTTCG
>NZ_JAPDBE010000028.1:0-64098 GCF_027705025.1 Aeromonas sp. D3
TACCTGAAGCAACACCGCTTATATACCCGCACACTTGGAATTATTTGAGTCTCTAAAAATGAGGGGATCTCTGAGGGGATTATCCCCTAAGGCGTCTTTACTTATCACTTAGATGTGGGTCAAATCGATTAGGAGAGCTCCCCCTCCCCGCCTTACCCGCAACCCACTCAGATCGGGGTAATGGAGGTGATATGGGCATCCCCGTCCAGTGATTTGAAGATCTGCACCACGGCTTCGCCATGGATCGGTTTGGCAAGCGGCACTGTGCTCTTGCACTTGAAGCGGTAGTTGGTGCCGGCCACCACCTGGGTGCAGACTTCAAAGGGTACGTACTGCACCCCGACAAATCCTTTCAGCGCCTGGTCAAATACCGCCTGATCCTCGGCGGTCAGCTTGTGATATGCGGTCCATCCACCCACCAACACTGCTTGTTCTGACATAACAAACCCTCCGTGATCTCTTGTCCCTACTCGTATGGCTGTTCGGGTTCCGCCCCGTTGATTCAAGTGGTTGCTGGTCTCCACTGGGGTGACATACCGAGAAAGTTCAATGGTATGACGATGGGCCATCTTGCGCTGGTCAACGCGCCTGTTGGCCCTCCCCTTTGCCACGATCGCTGCCTCACAGCACCGGTCTCAATTGGCATGGCAGAGCCTAGTACCGGATCCGCAAAGCGCCTCTGTCATATCTGACAGGGGCGAAGAGGTCCAAAAGCGGCTAATGAGCAGAAAATTGAGGCGCAAACGATTGGAAAAAGAAAAGACGCCGCAAGGGCGTCTTTTTTGCATTTTTATGCTCGAAGGGCAGAAGGGCGCGAGCCGCTTATTCCCATTCAATAGTTGCGGGCGGCTTGCCGGAGACGTCGTACACCACGCGGGAGATGCCATTGATCTCGTTGATGATGCGATTCGACACGTGACCCAGGAAGTCGTAGGGCAGATGAGCCCAGTGGGCAGTCATGAAGTCGATGGTTTCGACGGCGCGCAGGGCAATCACCCAGTCGTACTTGCGGCCATCGCCCATGACGCCGACGGAGCGCACCGGCAAGAAGACGGCGAACGCCTGGCTGACCTGGTTGTAGAGGTCTGCTTTGCGCAGCTCTTCGATAAAGACGGCGTCGGCGCGGCGCAAGATATCGCAGTACTCTTTCTTCACTTCGCCAAGGACGCGCACGCCCAGACCCGGGCCCGGGAAGGGGTGACGGTAGAGCATGTCGTAGGGCAGACCCAGCTCCAGACCGACACGGCGCACTTCGTCTTTGAACAGCTCGCGCAGCGGCTCGACCAGACCCATCTTCATCTCGGCCGGCAGGCCGCCGACGTTGTGGTGGGACTTGATGACGTGGGCCTTGCCGGTCTTGCTGGCGGCCGATTCGATCACATCCGGATAGATGGTGCCTTGTGCCAGCCAGCGGGCATTTTTCAGCTTCTTGGCTTCGTCGTCGAACACTTCGACGAAGACGCGGCCGATGATCTTGCGCTTGGCTTCCGGCTCAGCTTCACCTGCCAGGGCGGAGAGGAAGCGCTCTTCGGCTTCGACCTTGATGATGTTGAGACCAAAATGATCGCCAAACATCTCCATCACCTGCTCACCCTCGTTCAGGCGCAGCAGACCGTTGTCAACGAAGACGCAGGTCAGGCGATCGCCGATGGCACGGTGTACCAGCATGGCGACCACGGAGGAGTCGACACCGCCTGAGAGGCCCAGGATCACTTCATCGTCACCCACCTGCTCGCGAATGCGGGCAACGGCGTCGTCGATGATGGTGGCCGGGGTCCACAGGCATTCGCAGCCGCAGATGTCCTTGACGAAGTGCTCCAGCATGCGGGCACCCTGACGGGTGTGGGTCACTTCCGGGTGGAACTGCACGCCGTAGAAGTGCTTGGCCTCGCACGCCATGGCGGCATGGGGGCAGGTGGCAGTCTGGGCTATGGTGGTGAAGTCGGCCGGGATGGCGGTGACCTTGTCGCCGTGGCTCATCCAGACGTCCAGCAGCGCATTGCCGTTGGGGGCGATGGCATCTTCGATGCTGCGCAGCAGGGCATTGGTCTGGCCCAGCACTTCAACCTGGGCATAACCGAATTCACGTTCGGTGGAGGATTGCACCTTGCCACCCAGCTGTTCGGCCATGGTCTGCATGCCGTAGCAGATACCGAACACAGGCACACCGGCGTTGAACACATACTCGGGGGCACGGGGGCTGCCAGCCTCGGTCACGGACTCGGGGCCGCCAGAGAGGATGATGCCGCTCGGATTGAATTCGCGGATCTGCTCTTCGGTCACGTCCCAGGCCCACAGTTCGCAGTAGACGCCGATTTCACGGACACGGCGGGCGATAAGCTGGGTGTACTGGGAACCGAAATCCAGGATCAGGATACGGTGCTGGTGAATGTCTTTAGTCATTTTATTCCTGCATCAGGCTGATGTTGTAACAAAAGGCTCGGGGATAAAAACTGGTGGAGAAACGGGGCCGCAGCCCCGTTTTATCAGCCCATCCGATAGTTGGGGGCTTCTTTGGTAATGGTCACATCGTGGACGTGGGACTCTTTCATCCCGGCGCCGGAGATGCGCACGAACTCGGCCTTGGTGCGCATGTCGTCGATGGTGGCGCAGCCGGTCAAGCCCATGGAGGAGCGCAGGCCGCCCATCTGCTGGTGAATGATCTCTTTGAGGCGGCCCTTGTAGGGTACGCGCCCTTCGATCCCTTCCGGCACCAGCTTGTCAGCGGCGTTGTCGGTCTGGAAGTAACGGTCGCTGGAGCCCTTGGACATGGCGCCCAGAGACCCCATGCCACGGTAGGACTTGAAGGAGCGGCCCTGATAGAGCTCAATTTCGCCCGGCGCCTCTTCGGTACCGGCGAACATGGAGCCCACCATGACGCAGCTGGCGCCAGCGGCGATAGCCTTGGCCACGTCGCCGGAGAAGCGGATGCCGCCATCGGCAATCACGGGCACGCCAGTGCCTTCCAGCGCGTCAACGGCGTCGGAGATGGCGGTAATTTGGGGCACACCGACACCAGTCACGATGCGGGTAGTACAGATGGAGCCCGGGCCGATACCCACCTTGACCGCATTGACGCCAGCGGCGACCAGCGCCAGGGCGCCAGCGGCGGTTGCCACGTTGCCACCTATGATTTGCAGCTCAGGATAGGCATCGCGGGTCGCCTTGATGCGATCCAGCACACCCTGGGAGTGGCCATGGGAGGAGTCAATCAGCAGCACGTCCACACCGGCTTCCACCAGGGCGGCGACACGCTCTTCGTTGCCGGCACCGGCACCGACGGCAGCACCGACCCGCAGGCGACCGCGCTCGTCTTTACAGGCGTTCGGCTTGCGTTCGGCTTTCTGGAAGTCTTTGACGGTGATCATGCCCTTGAGTTTGAAATCGGCGTTGACCACCAGCACTTTCTCGATACGGTGCTTTTGCATCAGGGCAACCACCTCTTCACGAGGAGCCCCTTCACGCACTGTCACCAGACGATCTTTCTGGGTCATGATCTGTTCGACTGTCTGGGAGAGATCGATCACGAAGCGCACGTCGCGGCCGGTGATGATACCGACCAGCAGGTTGCCCTCGGTCACGACCGGGTAGCCGGCGAAGCCGTTCTTGTGGCTCAGCTCCTTGACCTGGGCAATGGTCATGTCAGGGCGTACTGTGACGGGGTCAGTGACCACGCCGCTCTCGTACTTCTTGACCTTGCGCACTTCTGCAGCCTGCTGCTCGATGGACATGTTCTTGTGGATAAAGCCAATGCCCCCTTCCTGGGCCAGTGCGATAGCCAGACGGGCTTCGGTCACTGTGTCCATGGCAGCGGAAATCATGGGGATATTCAAGCTGATAGAGGATGTCAGCTGGGTACGCAGATCGGCAGTATTGGGAAGAACATCGGAGTGGGCGGGAACCAACAGTACATCGTCGAAGGTTAACGCTTCTTTGGCAATCCTGAGCATGGCAATATCTCACCGTTGAGGAAGTGGGGGTGTAAAATATTGCCGACGAAGTTTACTCACCGATTGGTCACTGGTAAAGAAGTTTTTTGAATTTTTTATGGCGTAGCCCGTGTTTGACGTGCCAAGGGGCCAAAAAACCAAGATTATCAGTCCTAAAAGGGCACTTTGGGGGCAGAAGAGTTGCCCGACTGCTGTTTTATGCAAAAAGCGCCCGACGACTTTTTCTTGCCAACGGCTGCGCCCCCTTCCCCACTCCAGTCCCTCAACGGCATCCCTCCCCTCGCAAACCGGAGCATGAGCCGACAACACAAGATCCTCGTCGTCCATACCTGAATACGGATGTGAATATATTACTCAATATCCATTTAAAATAATGACCATCACCTGTCGCTATCTATCGCCGGACCCTCACTGCTTGCCTTTGATAAGATAAAATAAACGCTATTTTTGATGTTCAAAAAGCCATCAAATAAACAAATCTAAACATCCTCACCAGAATATTTAAGCGCCTTGACTTGCTCATGAAGAATCGAACTAAAAATAGAGGGGTTTAATTAATTTTATAATTTCACCTGACCCCTCTCGCGTCTTTTCATTCCAGCATTCGCTCTGAACAGGCCCCCTGAACGACGCTGAAACGTGCACCACATGATTAAAACGCGATTGATAATAGTTATTGTTTGAGATGCTGAGTATGGGGCATGCTGCCGCCATTGGAGCCTGCTTTCATGGCTTAACGCACACTTTTGAGTATCAATATCCGGGGGATAGAGAAGTGATGGAGGCTTGTAATCCGAGGCCAGCGCTGACCACTGACAACCCTGGTTCGGTCCGCCTGTGTTGCCTTGCCATCACTGTCGTCTTGCACCTGACTGTTTTGTGGCTGATATATGAAAACCGCCCTGCAGCCATCACTCCCCCCCTGCCGCTGACCCTGTCTGCCCGTTGGGTCGGCGATGCCAGCGTCAATGACGCACCGGCCAAAGCGGCAGCGGCAGCGGCAGCAATCCCAGCTCAAGCTGTCGTAAAAAAACCGATACCCGCCCAAAAGCGGGCAGTTCAAAAACCGGCCAGCAAGCCCATTCCCAAACCGGCACCCAGAGTACCCAGACCGCCAACCCCCAAGGCCACTCCAATTGCCAAGGCAGAACCGGTCGCGGAGAGAGCAGCCCCTGCCACGCCGATATCGGCCGATACCCGACAAGGCGACAGTGCCGCCACCCCGATCAAGTCCCGGCAGAGCGGCAATGGGGCTGGCAGCAGCGCACCCATCGCTCGTGATCCGCGGTTGAACAACCCTGAGCCACCTTATCCCTATGAATCCAGAAGAAGGGGTGAGGAAGGACGCGTCATCCTGAAGGTGCGGGTGGCAGCCGATGGCACCGCCTCCTCGGTAGAAGTAGATAAAAGCAGCGGTTATCGGCGGCTGGATATGACGGCACGCCGGACCGTCAGTCGCTGGACGTTTATTCCCGCCAAACAGAACAATGCGGCCGTCGAGGCCTGGACAAAGGTCACCATTCTCTTTCAATTAAGGGCTTAACTATGGATCCGGAAATTGCAAACAACGGGATGGGCGTCGCCCATCTGCTCAGTCAAAATACCGGCGTGGGGCTGCTGCCATTCATTTTGCTGGTATTGATGTCCCTCGGCACCTGTTATTACACCCTGCTGAAAATAGTGCTGGGTCAGCGTGAGCGCCGCCTCAACGCACAATTCGTGACCCGCTTCTGGCAGCACGAAAGCGTGCAGGATATGGAGCGCCAGCTGGCCCATCTCCCGCCGCAGGAGGCCTATGGGCGTGTGACCAGCACGGCGCTGGCG
The DNA here is from genome assembly GCF_027705025.1 of Aeromonas sp. D3. Taxonomy (NCBI): domain Bacteria; kingdom Pseudomonadati; phylum Pseudomonadota; class Gammaproteobacteria; order Aeromonadales; family Aeromonadaceae; genus Aeromonas; species Aeromonas sp. D3. The sequence goes on from NZ_JAPDBE010000028.1 coordinate 5,775, forward strand.
ACGATGGCGCAACTGAACCGGGCCGGGGAGCGGACAGTGTCGCTCAAGCTGGGTTCACCGGATGAGTTTTTGCTGCGAGCACTGCGCCAGGCCATTACCCATGAGCGGGTACGGCTGGAACGGGGCCTTGCCTTCCTCGCCTCGGTAGGTTCGGCAGCCCCCTTTATCGGGCTGTTCGGTACCGTCGGGGGTATCTATCATGCACTGTTGGCCATAGGTGCGGCAGGCCAGAGCAGCCTGGACAAGGTGGCAGGTCCCGTGGGCGAGGCCCTTATCATGACGGGGTTTGGCCTCGCCGTCGCCCTGCCGGCTGTGCTTGTCTACAACTTCTTTGTGCGGCGCAATCGCCTCAAGCTGGCCGCGCTCGAGGCCTTTGCCTACGACCTGTTTGCCCTGCTGGTGACGGGCTTTGAACAGAGCGCCTCCAACGTGACCCAGCTGGCCGAGCGGGAAACCGGCAAGGGGCGCAGATAATGGCATTTGGCAAATTGTCGGACGACGGGGACGATCAGCCCCTCTCCGAGATCAACATGATCCCCATGATCGACGTCATGCTGGTGCTGCTCATCGTCTTCATGATCACGGCCCCCCTGCTCACCAATGCGGTCAAGCTCGAGCTGCCCGAAGCCAGCAGCCAGCTCAATCAGCCGGAGAAGGAGGACATCACCCTCGCCATCGATGGCACCGGCAAGATCTACTGGAACGACAAGGAGGTCGATGAGGCCGCCCTGCTCGCCCAGATGGAGACTGCCGGCAAGGCCGAGGGGGAGCTGCCCGAGATCCAGCTGCGCATCGACAAGCGGGTCGAGTACGGCATCATCGCAAAAGTGATGGCGCAGGCGTCCCAGCATGGATTGCACAAGATTGCCTTTGTCAGTCAGCCTGACGGCAAGTAAGGGGACAGAGGAGGGTCATGTCAGAAGCAGGGGCCAGATAGCGGCTCCTGCCGCGCGCCGGGTTAAGGCAGCGGCCATCGTCTTATCCCGGCGCAGCCAGGGCAGACAACAGATATGCCATTGAACCTATATACCCCATCCAGTACGGCGACAGGCCGTGAGCCGCGGGTCTTTGCCACCCCCCCCATCTCAACAACACCAAGCCAGTAACAACAACCCTTGCCCTCCTCTTTGCCGCTGCACACCCGACCACCTGATATTTCCCGCGACCCAACCCCCATCGAACCGGTTATTTCCGGCCAAGCATTCGCAGCAAGGTAAGGTCTTTATCCAGCAGGTGATGTTTTAACGCCCCGACAATATGCACCAGCAACAGGGCCAGCATGATATAGGGCAAATAGACATGGACGGCATGAGCAATATCCCGAATGGATTCACTGTATGGAATGACATTGGCAGGATCATTGATATCTGGATTCATCGGGATAATAAACCCGCCAAACAGGGCAACGCCACGCCCGGCCGCGCCGGAATAGCAGAGACCTGAAACCGGAATAAGCAGGGTCGAAACAAGCAATCCCCAATGGATCGCCTTGGCAGCCAATGCCTCGTAAGCAGGATATTGGCGAACTGGAGTAGGCCACCCTTTGCCAAGACGGATAATGGCGCGTGGCAGGATCAATACCAGTGCAATGACTCCCAAAGATTTATCCAGGGCGTAGAGATCCCATATTTCAAATTTCACCATCAAATAACCCAGCAGGGTCAAGCCAATCATCAGCAAGGCGACCGACCAGTGCAGCAAGCGGGTCATCAAACTTAACGGGGTCGAGCAATTCATGAGGAACTCCAAACAGAGTTGTTGATCACACGCAGCCACAGCCGGTGGTGTCGCAGATATCAGTGGCATCGAGACGATACCGCAAGATGTACAGCTGCTGCGGTCGCAGGCAATCTTGCCGGAAAACATGCTACTCGTTCCCATGGCAGGGAGCGTTTCCAATCTTGCTCTTCTGCCGCTTGCTCCTGGCAGATGACCCCTCTCTTTGCAAAGACATGTCACCATTGCCATCCTTCGCTCACGCCCCCCGTTTCGGGTTAAGATAGCGGCCATTGTTTTATCCCGGCGCAGCCGGAGCAGACCAGAGGTGCGCCATTGAACCGATATACCCCATCCAGTGCGGCGAACGGCCGCGAGCAGCAGGTCTTTACCGTCACCCGCCTCAATAGCGCCGTGCGCATGATCCTGGAGCAGGATCTGGGGCTGGTGTGGCTGACAGGGGAGCTCTCCAATCTGGCGATGCCAAGCTCGGGCCACTGGTACTTCTCGCTAAAAGATCTGGGCGCCCAGGTGCGCTGCGCCATGTTCAAGGGCAACAACCGCCGGGTGGCATTTCGCCCGCAGGATGGCATGCAGGTGCTGGTGCAGGCCAGAGTCTCCCTCTATGAGCCCCGCGGCGACTATCAGCTGATCATCGAATCGATGCAGCCCGCCGGCGATGGCGTGCTGGCCCTGCGCTTTGAAGAGCTCAAGCGCCGGCTAGGGGCAGAAGGATTGTTTGACGAGGGCCGCAAACGGCCGCTGCCCCGCGAACCGCGCGCCGTGGGGCTGGTTACCTCCGCCACCGGCGCCGCCCTGCACGACATGCTGACAGTACTCAAACGCCGGGCCCCGGATCTGCCCATCTTCATCTACCCGACCCAGGTGCAGGGCAGCGCGGCCATCGGCCAGATAGTGGCGGCCATTGGCCTGGCCAACCGCCGCGCCGAGGTGGATGTGCTGATCGTCGGTCGCGGCGGCGGCTCATTGGAAGATCTCTGGTGCTTCAACGAAGAGGGGGTAGCGCGCGCCATCGCCAACTCTGCCATTCCGGTGATCAGCGCTGTGGGCCATGAGGTGGATGTCACCATCAGCGACTTTGCCGCTGATCTTCGCGCCCCCACACCATCGGCTGCCGCCGAACTGGTGGCACCGGATCAAAGCGCTCGCGCCCAGCGCCTCGCCCACCTCTGGCAGCGACTGGTGCAGGCGATGAATCGCCACCAAACCGCCGCCCGCCACGGCTTTGTGCTGCTGCAAAAGCGGCTCGACCATCAGGATCCCAAACGCCGACTGGAGCAGCAATCCCAACGTCTCGACGAGCTCTCCGCCCGCTTGCAGCAACTGCTGAACCAGCGGCTGCATCAGGGGGAGCGGCGCCTCGCCAACCTCGAACTTCGCCTTCAGGCCAAAAGCCCGGAGCGGCTGCTGGCCGCTGGCAAGCGCCGCCACCAACTGGCGCAAGAGCGGCTGCATGCATTGATCGCCAAGCGCCAGGATCAGGCCAGCCATCGCCTCGCCATGCTGACTGCCCGCCTCGACGGCGTAAGCCCGCTCGCCACCCTGGGGCGCGGTTACTCCATCACCCGCACCCAGAGCGGCGACGTGATCAACCGCGCGGCTCAGGTGAACGCCGGGCAAACTCTGGTCACCACGCTAGCGGAAGGGCACTTGCAGGTACGGGTAGAAGAAGTGCACAACCTATGACTAAAACAGGGGCACTGAAAAGTGCCCCTGTTTTATCTCCCCCCTCTTGTTGACGCCAGCCTGTTACACCAGCGAGTGACGCACGGCTTCTGTCGAATGAACGGCGCTCTGCACACCGCCCAGCGGGTTGAGCTGCAAGAACGCGAACAAGCCCGCCTGCAGATTGACGTTCCAGAAACGCCCCGCTAGGGTCAACACAAGCGTGTCCTCCGTCAGCGCTACCAGCCCGTGCAACTGCCAAGCCTGAAAGAGCGGCAGCAGATGGGCCCTCAGCGGCGCGGGCAGGCCATCCAGCGTCAACCTGCCGCTGTCGAGGGCACCGCGCAGCAGGCCGTCCATGGGAGCATTGGGGTTCTGCCCCATCATCATGCCAGGCGCTCGCACACCGTCTGCCAGCGCCTCGTGCCAGAGGGCCAGATCCCGGCCATACATGAGGCCATGGCCATGCACACTGCCTCCGGCCCCCGCCCCGAAGGGGAGGATCTCGGCACCGCGCTTGGCCATCTGGTTGTAGCGGCTCTGCTCGGCCTCATTGCGCCGCCAGTGGCTGCAGGAGAGCCGCTGCCAGCCGCCCTGCTCCAGCGTCTGGGCGCCGTAGGCATACATGGCGGCCCGTTGCTGACCATCGGCCGCCCAGCCCAGTTTGCCGCTCGCCTCGGCCCGCTCGAGGTTGGTACCCGCCATGGGGATGAGCTGATAGAGATCCACGCCGTGTACCCCGCTTGCCATCACATCCGCAATATCCTGGCGCCATACCTCGTCATCCTGACCCGGTAGGCCAAAGATGAGATCCGCCACTATCACGGCAGCATCATCTTGGGTCAGCTCGCCGAGACGGGCCAGCAGGGTCTGTCTGTCATCGAAGCGGGCCGCCTGCTGGCGCACCCGGGTGTCAAAACTCTGTACCCCGAACGAGAAGCGGTTGAAGCCCCCCGCCAGCGCTGTCTGCCACTTGGCATCATCAAAGCCGTTGAGGCGCCCTTCCAGGGTCACCTCGGCATCCAGGGTCAGTGGAAAGCGTTGAATCGCCCTAGCCAATTGCGCCAGATCCTCGAGTGCCATGTCGGTCGGCGTGCCGCCTCCCACATAGACAGCCGAAAAGGGTCTGCTTTGGGCCAAGGGAGTATCCGCCGCCCGGTTCAGGCTGTCGCACAAGGCGGCCATATAGCGGCTCATGCGCGCCGGATTGGCGCCATTTTCGAAGAAATTGCAGAAGCTGCAGCGCTTTCGGCAAAACGGAACATGGATGTAAAGCGCACGCTCATCGGCCTGGCTCCCTTGCTGCCACCAGGCTTGCCAGCCTGCATCGTCGAGGGAAAAGGGGCGAATGCCGCCCCGGCTGGCGTGGGCAGAGGTTTTGGCGCTGAAGGCAAACTTGAGAGGATCCGGCGTAGAGAGTCCGGTCATGGTCGGGGTCAGGTGTAATGTCATCGCTGGCTGGTTACCGCATGGAAATAATGCAAATGATAACCACTATCAATTAATGCCAAGTTTGTGCTGGATCAAACCAATCTCATCCAACTCACCTTTGCTACCCACTATTAACCTCTATCATGGATTCAGTTAACAGATAATTTACTCAAGATGAGGTAGGGTGTGCCGATAGAGAACCATCTCCCCCTCCCTGACGAGCGAGCGTGGGGAGAGTCGCCCACCATTGACGATCGCCCACCTGCGCATGGACCAGCTAACTATGCAAAACCTGTCACTGAACTGGAAAATTTTTCTCCCTCTCACCCTGGTCATCGGCTGTACCTTCGCCCTCAGTTTCGAACTCTCCGCCTGGTTGCAGCGAGATCTCGCCATCAGGCTGGCCGGTGAAAAAGTCGACAGCGCAGCCAACACCTACATGGATCAACTCAACGTTCTCATGATGACTGGCGGCATGGCCAACCGACAAATTGTGCAGACCAAGCTCAAGAGCGAGGCAGGGATAGTCGAGGCTCGTCTGATCCGCGCCCCCGCCGTGAGCGATCTGTTCGGACCCGGCCATCCGGATCAGAAGGTGCAGGACAGCCTGGATGAAAGAGCCATAGTCCAGGGAGAGACCATCATCGAGCAGCAGGGCAACCAGCTCACCCTGATCAAACCCTTCAAGGCTTTCAAAGAGTATCGCGGCACCCAATGCACCACCTGCCATCAGGTACCGGAAGGCACCGTCATGGGGGCAGTGCGGATCAGTTACGATCTCAGCCACACCTTTGGCGAGATCCGCCATAACAACCTGATCCTGAGCGGCAGCCTGGTAGTGGTGTTCGGGCTCGGTTTCGGGCTGCTGGCCTGGGTGCTGCAACACTACATCAAGCGGCCTGTGCGCCACCTGCAACTGACCATGACCCGCATGGCCAAGGAGCGGGATCTCTCCCTCCCCCTGCTCAATCCGAGCCAGGATGAGCTGGGCCAGATGACCCGCGCCGTCAGTGACATGGTGCAAGGTTTTCGCCACAGCCTGCAGGAGGTGGAGCACGCAACTCAGCAGCTCTATCAGGAGTCAAACCAGATCCGCCAGGTCGCCACCCAGACCGAAGGCTCGGCCCGCCAGCAGGAGGGCATGACGACCCAGGTCGCCGCCGCCGTCAGCGAATTGGCCGCCAGCTCCCACGAGGTACGCGAGCATGCCCGCCACAGTGCCGAACTCTCCGCCCTCACCAACCAGGATGCCGCCAACACCAGCCGCCTCGCCCAGCACTCCATCACCGACATGGGGGAAATGTCAGCCGAAATTGAGCGGGTCGACCGGGTGATCCAGCAGCTCGACAGCCGCTGCCTGGCCGTCGACGGTGTGCTGGAGGTGATCAAGGGCATAGCGGATCAGACCAACTTGCTGGCGCTGAATGCCGCCATCGAGGCTGCTCGCGCCGGTGAACAGGGTCGCGGTTTTGCGGTGGTCGCCGACGAAGTGCGGGCCCTGTCCAACCGCAGTCGCGCCGCCAGCGAGGAGATCTCCCAGATGATTGCCGCGCTGCAAAAAGAGGCACAGAGCGCCGTTGAGGTGATCGGGGATGCAAAATCCAAAGCAGATGAAAGCATTCACAAAACGGAAGCCACCCTGGCCGCCATGCAGAACATCATAGGTCGCATCGCCAGCATCAACGACCTCAACGCCCAGATGGCGCAATCTGCCGAGGAGCAGGACAGGGTTTGCAGCGAAGTGGACAGCTCGGTGAGCGACATTCGCAACACCTCCAACGACACCCTGGGTCAGGCCCACGCCGCCAATCTCGCCAGTATCCAACTGGTAGAACAGTGCAAGAAGCTGGATCAGTTGCTCAAGACGTACCGCTGGTAAGACACAGCTTTACTCAACAAAAGCGCGACCATGAGGTCGCGCTTTTTAGTTTCTTGCTGTTTGCCTGCGGTGCCAGCCGCGGGCGGTCACCGATCAGCCTGCGTTGCGGGTAGCCACTGCATCCGCCAGATTGCGCAGCAGGACTTCGGTATCAGCCCAACCGATGCAGGCATCCGTGATGCTCTGACCGACGGTGAGCTCGCACCCTTCCACCAGATCCTGGCGGCCTTCCACCAGATGGCTCTCCACCATGACGCCAAACACAGCCTTGCTGCCGGCACGCAGCTGACCGGCCACATCTTCGGCCACCAGCATCTGGTTCTTGAACTGCTTGCTGCTGTTGGCGTGGCTGAAGTCGATCATCACCTTTTGCGGCAGACCGGCCTTGTCCAGCCCCTTCACTACCTCGTCAACATGGGCGGCGCTGTAGTTCGGTTCGCGGCCACCGCGCAGAATGATGTGGCAATCCGGGTTGCCCCGGGTGGCGACGATGGCGGAGTGGCCATACTTGGTGACCGACAGGAAGTGGTGCGGCGCGCTGGCGGCACCGATGGCATCGATGGCCACCTTGATGGTGCCGTCGGTGCCATTCTTGAAACCCACCGGGCAGGAGAGACCGGAGGCCAGCTCACGGTGCACCTGGGATTCGGTAGTACGGGCACCGATGGCACCCCAGCTCATCAGATCCGCCACGTATTGCGGGGTGATCATGTCGAGGAATTCGGAGGCGGTCGGCAGCCCCATGTCATTGAGATCCAGCAGCAGCTTGCGACCGATGCGCAGGCCGTCGTTGATCTTGCAGGTGTTGTCGAGGTAAGGGTCGTTGATCAACCCCTTCCAGCCCACTGTGGTGCGGGGCTTCTCGAAGTAGACTCGCATCACGATTTCCAGCTGGCCCTTGAGCTCGTCACGCAAGGTCTTGAGACGCTTGCCATATTCCAGTGCCGCAACCGGATCGTGGATGGAGCAGGGACCTATCACCACCAGCAGGCGCTGATCTTCACCGGCCAGGATCCGGTGAATGGCCTGGCGGGATTCGAATACGGTAGACGAAGCTGTCTCGGTGGCCGGAAACTTCTCGAGCACCGCAACCGGGGGTAATAACTCTTTGATTTCACTGATACGAACGTCGTCGGTTTGATGCTGCATGACAAGGCTTCCTGCTAGATGACTGCGATAAAGAAACTTCAATCTAGCCCGCAGCAGAGACGGTGTAAATAGAAAATTACATCATCCATCAAGGAATTTTCTGAATGTGTCTTGCAAGTTTGGATAATGCTGCTAGCGCACTGTCTCAAAGCCGGACGAAAAGGCCAAATGCCTTGTGTGAAGAGATCCCTGAAAACAGGCCTGAAAAAAAAGCCCGCGCAAAGGCGGGCCTCAAGGGATCAAACAGCCTGACTGATGTCGGCAAGCTTGTCGAAGTAGTCCGGGAAGGTCTTGGAAGTACAACCCGGATCATTGATGGTGACGGCGGTATCGGACAGCGCCACCAGCGAGAAGCACATGGCGATGCGGTGATCGTTGTAGGTGTCGATGGCCGCGTGCTTGAGGCTGGCCGGCGGCGTCACGGTAATGAAGTCGTGCCCCTCTTCCACCTCCACACCCAGCTTGCGCAGCTCGGTGGCCATGGCGTGCAGACGATCCGTCTCCTTCACCCGCCAGTTGTAGATGTTGCGAATGGAGGTGGGCCCCTCGGCAAACAGTGCCGCGACCGCTATGGTCATGGCCGCATCCGGAATATGGTTCATGTCCATATCGACGCCGTGCAGCGGGCCTTGCTCCGCCTCGATGAAGTCGTCACCCCAGGTGATGCGGGCACCCATCTTCTCCAGCACGTCGGCGAAGTGGATATCGCCCTGAATACTGCGCTTGCCGATGCCGGTCACACGCACCTTGCCCTTGATGGCACCTGCCGCGAGGAAGTAAGAGGCGCTGGAGGCGTCCCCTTCCACCAGGAAATCACCCGGGCTGACATAGCTCTGGTTGCCCTTGATGTAGAACAGCTTGTAGTTGTCGTGCTCGATGACCACACCGAACTGTTTCATGATGTGCAACGTGATATCGATGTAGGGCTTGGAGACCAGCTCACCCTTGATGTGGATACGGGTATCACCGGCCGCCATGGGCGCCGCCATCAAAAACGCCGTCAGGAACTGGCTGGAGACGGACCCATCGACGTGTACGTCACCGCCCCAGAGACCCTTGGCATCCACCACCAGCGGCGGGTAGCCATCTTTTTTCAGGTACTGGATATGGGCGCCCGCTTCACGCAAGGCATCCACCAGATGGCCGATGGGACGCTCTTCCATCCTGGGTTCACCGCCCAGCATGTATTCACCGGATCCCAGACACAGGGCCGCACAGAGGGGACGCATGGCAGTACCGGCATTGCCGAGGAACAGGTTGACCGGCGCCGATACTGCAAAGCTGCGACCCAGACCGTGCACTGTGCACTCTGTCTTGTCGGCGGAAAGCTTGTACTTGACCCCGAGCTGGGTCAGCGCCGCCAGCATATGACGAATATCATCGCTGTCGAGCAGATTGGTCAGCCGGGTGGTGCCACGGGCCAGCGCCGCCAGCAGCAGGGCCCGGTTGGACACGCTCTTGGAGCCGGGCAGATTGACCTCACCGGCCACACGAGAAATAGGTTCCAAACGCAACGAATTCATAGACTTCCTGTACTATCTCAATTAAATCACCTGACCGGACGTTAGCAGCCCGCGCCTTGCTCGGCAAGACCGCGCGTGGCACAAAAGCGGGCCAGACTCGCGGCCGATCAGGATCCACTGAAAAAACAGACGCCGGGGAGTCCCCGGCGCCTGCAATTGGGGAAAAACGCCTCAGCCGTGGCGCTTGGCAAAGCCATCCATAAAGCTCACCAGGGCCTTGACCCCTTCCAGCGGCATGGCGTTATAGAGGCTGGCGCGCATGCCACCGACGATGCGGTGCCCTTTCAGGGCCAACAGACCGGCGGCTTCCGACTCGGCCAGGAACTGCTTGTCCAGGGCGTCATTTTTCAGCTGGAAGGGTATGTTCATGCGGGAACGACAGCTGACATCCACCTTGTTGCCGTAGAAGCTGGAGTCGTCGAGGTAGCCGTAGAGGAAATCGGCCTTTGCCTTGTTGCGCGCGGCCATCGCCTCGAGCCCACCCTGTTCTTTGAGCCACTCGAACACCAGACCGGCCAGATACCAGGCATAGGTGGGCGGGGTATTGAACATGGAGTCGTTCTTGGCAGTGAGCTGGTAGTCAAAAATCGAGGGCACGTCGGCTCTCGCCTGGTTCAGCAGGTCATCACGTACGATGGCGATGGCCAGCCCTGACGGGCCTATGTTCTTCTGGGCTCCGGCGTAGATGACCCCAAAACGGCTCACATCCATGGGACGGGAGAGGATGGTGGAGGAGAGATCGGCGACCAGGGGCACATCGCCGGTGGCCGGGATGTCGAACATCTCTATGCCATCAATGGTTTCGTTCGGGCAGTAGTGCACATAAGCTGCATCGGCGCGAAACGCCGGGCTCTGCAGCAAATGGGAGATCCCCTGCTCGTTCTTGGCAACCCCTTGCACCGTCTGGATATCACCATACTTGCGGGCTTCATCCACGGCACTCTGGGACCAGACACCGGTCAGCAGGAAGTCAGCCTTCTTGTTGGCCCCGCCCAGCAGGTTCATGGGCACGGCGGAAAACTGGCCGCGACCACCACCGTGCATGAAAAGCACCTTGTAGTTGTCCGGCACCGCCAGCAAGTCGCGCAGATCGGCTTCGGCCTTCTCGGCGACCGCCATATAGGGCTTGCCGCGATGGGACAGCTCCATGACCGAGGCTCCCAGCCCCTGAAAATTACAAAATTCGCGCTGGGCGCGCTCCATGACTTCAACCGGCAACATGGCTGGGCCGGCGCAGAAGTTGTAAATCTGTTTGCTCATGACGCTTTCCGTGAGTGGATGAGAGTAATCGATGACTTGTCTGGTTTTACACAAGAGCCGCCCCGGGATCAAAGGCTTTTTGGGAGCTGGCTCAAGCTTTTGTCACCCGGGTCAAGTCGGGCAGCCATCGAAAAAGCCCTGAACGGGTCAGGGCTTGCGGGGAATGTGCATGGAAATGGGGCTTTGCACACATCCAAAGCAGCAAGCCCCCATTGCAGACAAGATCAGAGTTTGGCGGTGAGCTCGGGCAGCAGGGTGAACAGATCCCCCACCAGACCGTAGTCAGCCACCTGGAAAATGGGGGCCTCGCTGTCCTTGTTGATGGCCACTATCACCTTCGACTCCTTCATGCCCGCCAGATGCTGGATGGCCCCCGAGATGCCGACTGCAATATAAAGCTCGGGAGCGACCACCTTGCCGGTCTGACCCACCTGCAGATCGTTGGCCACAAAACCGGCATCAACGGCGGCGCGCGAGGCCCCCACCGCCCCGCCCAGCTTGTCGGCCAGCGCTTCTATGAGGGCAAACTGCGCCTTGGAGCCAAGGGCCCGTCCGCCGGAGACCACGACCCGCGCTGCCGCGAGTTCCGGCCTGACGGACAACACGGCGCGGCGCTCGACCAAACGGATACGACATACCACATCGGCCACCGGCAGCCGCTCAACCGCAGCCTGCCCAGTCCCGAACTCGGCTTTGGCAAAGGCGGTCGGCCTGATGGTAAGCACCTTGATGAGCGCCGAGCTCGCTACCCTGGCAATGGCGTTGCCCGCATAGATGGGGCGCAGGAAGGTATCGCCACCCTCTATGCCGATCACCTCGGAGAGCATCTCCATCCCGAGCCGTGCCGCCACCCTGGGCAACATATCCTTGCCCTGGGTACTCGCCGCCATCAGGCAGTGCTGATAGTCCCGTGCAATATCAGACAGCAGGGGATCGACGCCGTCGTTCAACCCTTCCGCCAACATGGGATGCTCGGCCAGCAGCACCCTGTCCACTCCTTGCAGGCTGGCGGCCTGTTCGCCCGCCTCGGTCAGTCCCTGGCCCAGCAGCAACAGATGCACCTCGCCGCCGAGCTGGCCCGCTGCCGTGACCAGTTGGGCCACATTGTCGGCAAGCTTGCCCTGATGATGTTCAGCAATAACCAGTACGCTCATGGCTGCACCTTATCGTTAGCGACTCTTTCCACCGCGCCAGCCCTTATCCCAGCCAGGGGGCGACACCCAATATGTTCCATCATGACCAGGATGCTCATGGCAGCACCTTGGCTTCGTTCCTGAGTTTATCCAGCAACTCGTCCACAGAGCCGACCTTGATGCCGGCACTGCGCACGGCTGGCGCCATCACACCGAGCAGCCGGGTGTGGCCGGCGGGTTCGACACCGAGGGTCGCGAAGGGGGCACTATCGAGTGGCTTGCGCTTGGCTTTCATGATGTTGGGAAGCGATGCAAAGCGGGGCTCGTTCAGGCGCAGGTCCACCGTCACCACGGCAGGCAAGAGCATACCGAGGGTCTCCAGGCCGCCGTCGATTTCGCGGGTCACCTGCAACTCCCCCTCCACCAGCTTGATGGCAGAGGCGAAGGTGGCCAGCGGCCAGTCGGTGAGGGCCGAGAGCATCTGACCCGCCTGGTTGTTGTCAGAATCGATGGACTGCTTGCCGAGCAGCACCAGTGATGGCTGCTCCTGCTCACACACCTTTTGCAGGGCGCGAGCAACCGTCAGCGGAGTGAGCGTCTCATCGGTCACATAGTGAAGGGCCCGATCCACCCCCAGCGCCAGGGCATGGCGCAACTGCTCGGCGGCCGCCTCAGGTCCGAAGGTCACCACCACCAGTTCGCTTGCGATACCGGCTTCCCGTAGCCGAACACCTTCCTCCACCGCGATTTCACAGAACGGGTTGATACCCATCTTCACATTGGCAAGCTCCACGTTGGAGCCGTCTCCCTTCACCCGGATCTTGACGTTGTAGTCGACTACCCGTTTGATCGCGACCAGCAGCTTCATGACGCGCATCCCTCGCTTTTCTTGAGTGAATCCATTGACGAACCCTCGCATTTTTTTGCTTACAATTGCTTTACGTTTACGTAAACTACCAGCACTACCCTAGGCCAAGTCGAGCGCAGAGGCAAGATGGAACGCGAAGCAATGGAATTTGATGTCGTCATCGTCGGTGGCGGCCCCGCAGGACTCAGTGCAGCCATCGCCCTGAAGCAGCACAATGCCGATCTCTCGGTCTGCGTGCTGGAAAAAGGAGCGGAAATCGGCGCCCATCTGCTCTCTGGCGCCCTGTTCGATCCCGTCGCTCTCAAGGAGCTGTTGCCGGACAGCTGGCAGCAGGCGCCCCTTGGCATCCCCGTCAACGATGATCAGGTTCATCTGTTGCAAAATGCGCGTCGCGCCCTGCAACTGCCCCACTGGGCCGTGCCGCCGCGCATGCACAACGATGGCAGCCATATTCTGAGCCTGGGCAACCTCTGCCGCTGGCTCGGTCAACAGGCCGAGCAGCTGGGAGTCGAAATATACCCGGGTTTTACCGCAAGCGAGCTCATCATGGAAGCGGGACGGGTGCGGGGTGTGATCACCGGCGATCTCGGGCTGGACAGAGCGGGCAATCCCAAATCGGATCACGTGCCCGGCATGGCGCTCCATGGTCGCTATACCCTGTTTGCCGAAGGTGCTCGCGGCCATCTGGGCAAGCAGTTGATCGCCGAGTTCAATCTGGAAAACAGCGCCCAGCCGCAGCATTACGCCATCGGTTTCAAGGAATTGTGGCAAGTCCCCCTTGGCCAGGCCAAACCGGGCCAGGTGCTGCACGGCAGCGGCTGGCCACTGGCCGGGCTGCGCACCGGCAAGAGCCAGGGTGGCTTCTACCTCTACCATATGGATGGCAATCAGGTGGCGGTCGGGCTGATTGTAGATCTCAACTACAGCAACCCCTGGCTTAGCCCGTTCGACGAGTTCCAGCGCTTCAAGCACCATCCCCTCATCGCACAGACTCTGCTGGGGGGCGAGCGCATCAGCTACGGCGCCCGCGCCATCACCAAGGGCGGCTGGCACTCCCTGCCCCGCATGCACTTCCCTGGCGGTCTCTTGATCGGCTGCGACGCCGGCACCCTGGATTTTTCCCGCATCAAGGGCATCCACACTGCCATGAAGTCGGGGATGCTGGCGGCGAAAACCGTCGCCATGACCCTGCGCGGCGGTGATGAGGGGGGCCGGGATCTGGCCGAGTATCAGGATGCGCTGCAACAGAGCTGGCTGGCACAGGAGCTCAAAACCGCCCGCAACTTTGGGGCTGCCCTGCATCGTTGGGGCCCCTGGCTCGGCGGCGCCTTCAACTGGCTGGAGCAGCGGGGTGCCTCCTTCCCTCTGCTGGACTCTATCACCCTGTTGGACAAGGAGCCTGACTACCGTCAGCTGCGCATGGCCAGCCGTTGTCAGCCCATCAGCTATCCCAAACCGGACGGCAAACTCAGCTTTGACAAGCTCTCTTCTGTTTATCTCGCCAATACCAGCCACGATGAGGATCAGCCCTGCCACCTCAAGTTGCAGGACGCGAGTATCCCGGTGGCGGTCAACCTGCCCACCTGGGCCGAGCCCGCCCAGCGCTACTGCCCGGCCGGGGTGTTCGAGATAGTGGAGAGCGAGAGCCAGCCTTACTTGCAGATCAACGCGGCCAACTGCATTCACTGCAAGACCTGCGACATCAAGGATCCGAGCCAAAACATTATCTGGACACCACCGCAGGGAGGATCCGGGCCCAACTATCCCAATATGTGACAGGTGGGAGCATTGAGATCGCAGAGCTACCAGACCGTCTGGACACCACCGCAAGGAGGGTCAGGACCCAACTATCCCAATAGGTGATGCCTGTCCCCCCGAGTGGGCACTTTGCACAATACGGCAGTGAACAGGCAGTCACTTTCGCGGCCGGATCCGCTGATCCGACCTCGCTGTTTTTTTGAGCGAACAGGCTGAACCTAGGATGAATAGGCCCTGACAAGCGCTCCCCGCCCCTGTATAGTTCGCCGCATTCAGGTTTTCCATCGGCCCGTTTCGCTTATCCACGGGATCGCTTTCTACGCGATCTAAGGCCGCATGACCTGTGCAACCATCCCTGATGACCCACGACTTTTTAAGGGGGGACAGATGATCACCGCCTACATTCTCAATAACAAGGTACTGGACATAGTCACGCTCGGGCCTGACGACATACTGCCTGACAACACCGTCTGGCTGGATGCCTACAAGCCGGACACGGCGGAGCGAGAATGGTTGACCGGCCTGTTTCTGGAAGAGGTCCCCGACAAGGAAGAGCTGGACGACATCGAAGCATCCGCCCGCTTTTACTGGGATACCGATGGTCTGCACATTCACTCCCTGTTTCCCCAGCGGATCGGCCGTGACACCAAGGGTGTCCACGTCTCCTTTACCCTGCGCAACAATCTGCTGATCAGCATCCGCGAGGATGACATCGGCCTGGTGCGCCTGCTGCGCCACTACATGCGCCAGGACAGGCTGGAGGTGGAGGATGCCCTCGACATACTGCTGGAGGTGCAGAACCTCAAGGTGGAGTACCTCTCGGATCTCATCGAAGACGGTTACAAGACCCTGGAAAACACCGCCGATCAAATCTTCGAGCCGGATCAGATCAATCCCATGCTCAAGGAGTTGATGGCACAGGAAGAGGCCAACGGCCAGATCCGTCTCTCCCTGCACGATACCCGTCGCGCCCTGCGCTTTCTCAAACGCAGCCTGCGCCAGCGTATGACGGGCGAGCAGAACAAGTGGATCGACGAGATGCTGCACGACGTGGAGTCCCTCTTGCCCCACACCCAGTTCCTGTTCGACAAGATCAACTTCCAGCTGGAGGCCTCCATGGGGGTCACCAATCTGGAGCAGAACAAGGTGATCAAGATCTTCTCGGTGGCCGCCGTGATCTTCCTGCCGCCCACCCTGATCGCCAGCATCTACGGCATGAACTTCGGTCGTATGCCGGAGCTGGCCTGGGAGTATGGCTATCCCATGTCGCTGGTGCTGATGGTGATGTCATCCCTCGGCACAGGCCTCTTCTTCAAGCGCAAGGGCTGGCTGTAACGCCGCCAGAAAGTGCGATAAGAAGAGACGATGGATTGGGGGGGCACTGGCCCCCCGATTAATTCGTGTCACCCGGCATGCCTTGCAAAGGGCGCCACTCTGCCCCATATCCTCTTCATCATTTGCACAACCCAGGCGATAACGGGCGACCATGACCCTCTACCCCGAACACAGATATGACGATCACGGCCAGTTGCGCCCTCCCCTCTGGTTTTGGCCCATCGCCCTCTTGCTGACCCGCTCGGTCTGGCTGTTTCTGATGGCCGGGGTCACCCGCGAGAGCGGCAGCGAGATCCTGACCCTCTTCTATCCGGACAAGATCAGCCTCTACATCAGCCTGCTGACTGACGTGCCCGCCATGCTGGCACTGCTCGCCTTTGGCGGCACCTATCAGCAAACTGACAGCGTGCGCGCCTGGCTCAGACGCCACAGCCGCGGCCTCTTGCTCTGCTCCACCATCAGCGGCCTGGTGATGCAGCTGCACAGCCTCAACCTGCAGAAATGGTCGTTCAGCTGGCCCACCGCCCTGGTGCTGATCGGCAGCCTCTGGGCACTCTGGTATCTGCTGCGCAGCCGCCAGATCCGCGAATACGCGGCCGATCAACCTCACTGAGCATGCAGGGGTCACTCATTGACGAGTGACCCGGATCTGCAGGGTCTGGCGATCTCTCTGAGTACCACTCCCCCCCTGCAACTGGGTACCCAGGCTGCTCCCTTGCCCGGCCGATTTGGTGGATAACTCCCCTACCGTCAGCCACTGACCCGGGGCACCGCTCACCTCGGTGGCATTCTGCCCCGTGGTGACGGTGCCCTGCTCCAGCCTGGCCTGCTCGCTGCTGAGCGCTATCTGCACCCTGTCCCCGATCAGGGTGGCGGTGGTATAGAGGCCGTTGATGAGCGGCATCAAGCCCACCACCTGACCACCGCGCCACTGATAGAAGGTGACCGGCTGGTAGGAGCCCATCTGCAGCAACACGGGCCGCCCCGACAGGCCGCGCACCTGCCAGCTGTCATTCTGGCTGCGTTGGTATTGCCGGGCATTGCCCTCAAGCAGCCATTGTCGTTTGGCCGCATCACCACCGATACCAGCCTCTATCTGCTGACCGCTTGAGGCACCATCCACCCGCCATTCGACAAGCAGGCTCTGGGGCGGCTGGTTGAGTTTGGCCAGGGTCGCTTCGGCCTCCTGCAACTGGGCCGCACTGCCGCTCAGCACCAGCTGGTTGCCCATGGCACTCACCCCGAGGTCCGGGTAGATCTCCTTGAGGGTCTGCACCATGGCCTCGGCCTCGAATACCGGGACCACCTTGACCTCGGCCCGCAGCGGCAGGCACCAGAGCCCCCACAGCAACAAGATCCCGCTCCAACGCCACCTTTTCATCTCTCTCTCCTGTCCGGAAGCCCGGCTCACCGCCTCTGCCAGTCTGGCTATCACCATCATGATCCATCTGCCTCGCTTTTCAATGACTTTGCACCCCAGGGGCAATGGCGGCATGGGCCGGAGCGCCCCCCTTGGCAGCCTGCGAGCGGAAAGGACGGAGATAGATCAAATAACACAAATAAAAATGATTACCATTTGTTGTCACGTAAAAATCGCTCGGATACAATTCGGACTCATTTTTTCGAGCCCACTTCTGATGAAGCCAGCAAACGCCGTCACCACTACCCCTGCTGCCATCCATCTGGCGATGCTGATCAACATGCTCTCCATGGGCAGCATGATGATGGTGATGCCGCTTGGGCCGGATCTGGTCATCAGCCTCGGCATGCAACCGGAGCAAACCGGTTATTTCAGCGGCGGCGCCACCCTGGGCGCGGCTCTGATGGGGCTTATCGCCGCTCCCTGGCTCGATCGCGTCAACCGCAAACCCGCCCTGCTGGTGCTGCTGACCCTGCGCTTCTTGCTGCTGATGGCTTGCGCCCTGGTCCAGAACAGCCAGCAGCTGCTGATGCTGTTCATACTGTCAGGCTGCGTGGCCGGGCCTCTTTCCGCCATCCTGATGGCCGCCGTACTGGACCTGGTCCCCCCGGCCGAGCGGGGCCGCCGCCTCGCCTATGTGGGGATGGCGTTCTCGCTGGCCGCCATCCTGATAGTGCCCATTGCCCTCATCCTGGCCCAGTGGCTCGGCTGGCAGGGCCCCTTCCTGCTGTTCGGTGCTTGCGGCCTGCTGCTGGCCCTGCTGTGCGCCCTGCTGCTGCCCTCCCTGCCGGTCACCCGTTCTCCCCAGGGTAGCGGGCTGCGCCAGCTGCTGGGATCGCCGCTCTGCCAGGGCGCCCTGCTCATTCTCTCTTTGCAGATGTTCGGTCATTTCCTGCTGATCCCGCATTTTGCCAACTACTTCCAGTTCAACCTCGCCTTCCCCCGCGAGCAGATCGCCGCCCTCTACCTGTGTGGCGGCCTCGCCAGCATGGCGACCATGCGGCTGTGCGGTGGCTGGATCGATCAGGGCCGGGCGCTGGCCGCCATCCTGATCACCAGCCTGTTGTTGGCCCTGATCACCCTGCTCGGCTTCGCCGCCCCCGTTGGCGTGCCCGTCTATCTGTTGTTTACCCTCTTCATGGCGCTGAGCTCGGCACGCTCCAGCACCACGCTCGCCATCACGGCAGCCATTCCGGCCCCCCATCAGCGCGCCGCCTTCATGTCTTTTCAGGGCACTGTGACCAATGTGGCGGCGGGTCTCGGCAGCCTGATCTCGGCCAAGTATCTCTTCTCGGACAACACTGGCGCCCTGCACGGCTTTACAGGGCTTGCCTGGATCAATATTGCCTGCAGCCTGCTGGCCTGTGGTGGCGTCTGGCTCCTGCTCAAGGGACTGGCGCAGACAAGGAATAACAATAACCCCGCGTCTGGCACCGCCAGACAGGGAAGTCAGTGAGCCACCGGCCCCAGAGCCGGACCCCATAACCTCTGTTTTATTCATGGAGTTTTGACTATGCAGTTGCAGCCTGGCGTATTTCGCTTGAACCCGATTTTGCTTTCCCTCGGTCTGTTTGCCCTGCCGGGCCTAGCCCAGGCCGAGTTGCCCAAAGCCAACGAGACCATGGTGGTCACCGCCACCCAGACCAAGCACACGGAACTGTCCGCCCCGGCCAGCGTCTCTGTGGTGACCCGCGCCGATCTGGACAAGATGAACGCCAACAACATAGGCGATGCCCTCAAACATGTGCCGGGTGTCAACATCATAGGCACCAATCCTACGGGTCGCAGCGAGATCAAGATCCGCGGCATGGGCGGCGACTACACACTGCTGCTGATCAACGGCAAACGGGTCAACGCCCGCGAAACCCTGGGCAGCTCCTTTGGCAATGACTTCGACTTGAGCTCCATCCCCATGGCGGCCATAGAGCGCATCGAAGTGATCCGTGGCCCCGTATCCTCCCTGTACGGTGCCGATGCCTTGGGCGGCGTGGTCAACGTGATCCTGCGCCAGGCCAAGGAGAAGACCGAAGCGGCCTTCGGCTACACCCACTCCATGCCCACCAAGGGTGACGGTGGCGATGCCAACCAGGGCAGCGCCTTTGCCTCCGGTGCCCTCATCGACAACAAGCTGCTGGGCAGCGTGGTGGTCGAAGGCTACCAGCGTGACCGCTGGCACAGCGATCAGTCCAACAACCTGGATGCCGATGCGCTGGAAAAACGGGAAGTGGTCAATGTGCTCTCCAGCCTGAAGTGGCTGGTCAGTGACAACCAGGATATCGATTTCGATCTGGGCTACAACCAGAACGACATGGACAGCTACTTCAACAACGTACCCCGTGCCCCGACCGCACCGGCCACCCCGCACAACGTGCAAAAACTCGATCGTCTGAGCCTGGGGCTAACCCACAACGGCCGTTGGGAGCACTTCGACAGCCGCGCCCGCTACTACTTCGAGCAGACGGATCTGATGGATGACTCCCAGCTCAATGGCGGCGCCGCCGATGTCACCCAGACCAACCACACGGTCGATGGCCAGCTGAGCGGCTATCTGGGGGATCACCTGCTGACCTCGGGTGCCGAGATGCGCAAGACCGAGCTGGAGCACAGCCGCAGCATCACCAACGGCAGCGTGGATGCCAGCCAGAGCGCCCTCTATCTGCAGGACGAATTCAGCCTGGGGGATCTGGCGCTGACCCTCTCCGGCCGCCTCGACCACCATGAAACCTATGGCAACGAATTCAGCCCGCGCGCCTATGCGCTCTACAAACTGACCGACGAGTGGGTGATCAAGGGTGGCGCCGGCAAGGCGTTCAAGGCACCGACCCTGGCCCAGTCCAGCGAAGGCTTCGCCACCACCGCCTGCCGTGGCGCCTGCAAGGTGGTCGGCAACCCGAACCTGAAACCGGAAACCGCCGTCAGCTATGAGCTGGGCACCGCCTACGAGAGTGAGCGTTTCGGCGCAGGTGTGACCGGCTTCCACAACGACATCGAAGATCTGATCCAGAGCGATCAGTGGGGCCCGGGCTACCGTCCGACCGTCATGACCTACCTCAACGTCAAGAAGGCACGGGTGAAAGGGCTGGAGCTGACCGGCTGGGTCGATGTACTGGACAACGTCAAGCTGACCGGCAACTGGAGCCTGCTGGATTCCGAAGACAAGAGCACGGGCGAGGATCTGGCCAAGACCCCGGATCACACCGGCAACCTCAGCCTGGATTGGCAAGCCACCGAGATCGTCAGCACCAACCTGGCCTGGCAATACGTGGGCAGCCAGTTCATCAAGGTGCCGATGCACAACTCCCAGGCGCTCAAGTCCAAGCACTATCAGACCCTGGACCTCAACACCAACTGGAAAGTCACGCCGGCGCTCGACTTCAAACTCGGCATCACCAACCTGACCAACACCCAGCGTGACCAGGTCGCCACCGACGCCGACTTCATTCTGGAAGGTCGCACCGTCTATGCCGGGGTGAATTACAAGCTGTAATCCCCTGTTCGGGAGCCCAAGCGGGCTCCCTTTTTTCCGTTTTTACCGCCTCGACAATAAGGAGTATCCGGGTGCTCAGACACCAAACACAGCTGTTCTGGCTGGGAGTTGTTCTCCTGTTCATGCTGATCTGTCTGTCACTGGCCACGGGTGCCGGTGTCTATGGTGGCCGCGAGGTCGCCGGATTTCTGCTGGGCGATCCCGCCCTCATGGCCGACGAAAAGCTCGCCATGATCATTCATACCCTGCGTCTGCCCCGCACCCTCTGTGCACTGGTGGTGGGCGTCTGTCTCGCGCTGGCGGCCTCCATGCTGCAAAGCGCTACCCGCAATCCGCTGGCCGAGCCAGGCCTGCTCGGCGTCAACGCCGGCGCCGTCTTCGCCCTGGTGATAGGGCTGACCTATTTCGGCGTTGAATCGGCCTACGGTTATCTGCTCTGGTCCGGTATGGGTGCCCTGCTTGGCAACCTCATAGTACTGGGCCTCGGCCTGATGGTGGGTCGCTCCAATCCGCTCAAGCTTATCCTGGTGGGGGTCGCCCTCTCTGCCACCTTTGGCGGCCTCTCCAACTTCCTGCTGCTCTCCAACAAGGTGGTGCTGGAGCAGTTCCGCTTCTGGAACCTGGGGTCTCTGGCGGCCTCGGATCTCGACGCCGTGCTCACTGTGGTGCCCTTCGCCCTGGCCGGTCTGCTGCTGACCCTGGCGCTCTGCCGCCAGCTCACCCTGATGCAGATGGGAGACAACCAGGCCCAGGCCCTCGGCATACGGCCGACCCGGGTGCGGATCGGTGTGCTGCTGGCCGCCACCCTGTTCACCGCCTGCGCCATCGCCATCGCCGGCCCCATCGGCTTCGTCGGCTTTCTGGCCGCCTACTGCGCCCGTCTGGTGGAGCCAGTGCGCCTCGCCATCCAGGTGCGTTTCTCCGCCCTGTTTGGTGTGCTGTTCCTGCTGGGGGCCGACATACTGGCCCGCTGGCTGATCCAACCGTTCGAGCTGCCCAACGGCGTGATCCTAGCGCTGATCGGCGCCCCCGTGCTCATCATGGTGGTGCGCAGCGGTGGCTTCCGCTCCCTGCTGGCCGTCAAATAAGGTCACCCTGCCTCATGAACAATCCAATGAACACATCGCTGAATGCTTCACTCCCCTCCGGCACCCTTTGCCTGCGACTGGGTGAACGCACCCTGCTGCTGCACCGCCGCGCCTGGCTTATCACGCTGGGCTTGGTGCTCACACTGGCGTTGCTCTCCCTGCTGGCGCTGACCCTGGGCTCAAGCAAGCTCACCATGCTGGGGGTCATGCAGACCCTGCTTGGTGAGGGGAGCCGGCTCGATGAGGTGACTGTCTTCAAGATCCGGCTGCCGCGCATCGTCGCCGTGCTGGTGGCAGGCGCCGCCATGGGCCTCTCCGGCTGCCTGGTGCAGACCCTCATTCGCAACCGCCTCGCCACCCCGGACATGATAGGGGTCAACGAGGGGGCGTCGCTGGCCATCATCGCCTTCTCCCTCTACCTCACTCTGGGCAGCTGGCCCTGGTGGGCCGCGCCCCTTGGCGCCCTGTTTGCCGCCGTCGTGCTCTATGCCCTGTGCAACAAGCCGGGGGAGCAGGGCTATCTGTTCGTGGTGATCGGTATCGGCGTCTCCGAGCTGATGAACGCCATCGGCCAGTTCGTCATGTCCACCCAGTCGCTGGTGCACCTCACCAGCCTCTACCTGTGGAACATGGGCAACTTCGTCGGCCAGGGCTACGGCACAGTGGTGCCTGTGGGGATCCTGATCCTGCTGGTCTGCCCCTGGATCATTTATCTCTCCCGCGCCCTGGGCGTGCTGCGTCTGGGCCCTGTCACCGCACAGAGTCTGGGGGTGAACGTCAACCGGGTGCAGCTCGGCGTGCTGGCCCAGGCCATCGTCGTGGCGGCCCTTGGCACCGCCATCGGCGGTCCTGTGGTGTTCATCGCCATGGCAGCCCCCATACTCGCCTCCTGGATGAGCCGGGATCGCATAGTGCCGCTGTGGATTGCCGCCCTGTG
Organism: Aeromonas sp. D3; assembly: GCF_027705025.1. NCBI lineage: Bacteria > Pseudomonadati > Pseudomonadota > Gammaproteobacteria > Aeromonadales > Aeromonadaceae > Aeromonas > Aeromonas sp. D3. Next base: position 28,445 of record NZ_JAPDBE010000028.1, read on the forward strand.
TGGCGCCCTGCTGCTGCTGGCAAGTGACACCCTGGTGCGGGTACTGGCCAGCCCCCATGAGGTCGCCACCGGCATCATGACCCGTATTCTTGGCGGCATACTGCTGCTGTTTATTCTGATCAAAGACAGACAGAGAACCGACTGATGACCCTCACCCTAAATCGCCTCCACTTCGGCTATCAGCAAAAGCCCGTCTTCAACGACATCTCCTTCACCATTCCCAAGGGCAAGCTGGTCGGCATCGTCGGCCCCAATGGCGGCGGCAAATCCACCCTGCTAAAGCTTTTGGCCGGCCAGGAGCAGCCACAATCCGGTGAGATACTGCTCAAGGGCAAACCGCTGGAGAGTTACGGCATGAAGGCGCTGGCCCGGGAGCTGGCCTACCTGCCCCAGCGCCCCCTGGTGCCCGCCGGCATTCAGGTCGAGCAGCTGGTGCAGTACGGCCGCCATCCCCATCAGGGCTGGTTCAATCAGTGGAGTGAAGAGGATGCCCGCATGGTGCGCTGGGCCTGCGAGCGGATGCAACTTGGCGACATCTTGCAACAGAGCGCCAGCTCCCTCTCCGGCGGCCAGGCCCAGCGGGTGTGGCTGGCCATGGTGCTGGCCCAGGACGCGGACATCATATTGCTGGATGAACCCACCAGCGCGCTGGATATCGGCCACCAGACGGAAGTGATGGAAGCCATCCACCAGATCACCGCCGAGGGCAAGACGGTGCTCATCATCATCCATGATCTCGCCACCGCCGCCCGCTACTGCGATGAGCTGATCGCCATTGGCGAGGGCAAGATCCAGGCCATGGGCCCGGCTCGCGAGGTGGTGACCAAGCCCCTCATTGACCGCCTCTACCAGACGGACGTAGACATACTGCACGCCCCCGGCGATGGCGCCCCCATCATAGTGCCGCGCCGCCGCCCGCAGGCTTTTGCCATGAAGCAGCAAGCCTGAGCGCAGGATCAAAAAAACCGTCTGATGACGGTTTTTTTAGGCCCATAACACCGGACAGCGGGTTGAGCGGCAGAGGTTTTCTCAGAGTAAAAGTGTGGTCAGCACGCCCCCCGGCAAGCGTTGCCAGTGCAGGGTACAGTGCCAGCCGGCAGGCAGATCCGGGATCAGCGCGCTTTTTAGTTCGAGGGTGAGGGTCTGCTCCGTCATGGCCAGCCAGCGAGCATCGAGAAAGTCAAAATAGCGCCCCACCCTGGAGTAGAGCGCCTTGAACAGGCTCTCCTTGGCGGAGAACACCAGAGTCAACCCCTGGGCCGGACCGAGCGGACAGCGCTGCAGCCGTCCCCACTCCTCATCATTCACAATGCCTGGCCAGAGCTCGCTCGTCTGCCCATCCTCCAGCCAGGCTTCCAGATCCAGCCCCATCCCTGCCTGACCCGGACGTACCGCACACAGGGCCATGCCGCGCCCCTGCAACAGGCTGTGGCTGATGCTGCCCTCAAACCCCGCAGGCCAGCGCGGCTCGCGGGCCGATCCTATGGCCACCACATGATCACCCAGCCCAACGCGGCGCAGAGCCTCACGGGCCGCCAACCGACCGGCCAGAAACTCCCCCAGCCGCTTGGGGGCCGCGCGCTGCAAGCTGGCAGGCAGCAGGATCCCGGCCTGCTCATAGCAGGCCGGTTTGAAGGCGGCGGGATCGAAGCAGACCCGCTGCAGCGCGATATGCGCCGCACCGGGCAGCGGCAGGCAGTCGGCATGCAGGATAAAGCTGCCTAGGGATCCGGCAGCCAGGGAAGCGATTGGCATCGAAAAGGCCCTTGGTTCGAGAGCGGTCATGGTAGCAAATCACCCCCTCTCAGCACCACAAACGCAAATGACAATTTTTATCATTTGAATTTGTGATAGCATAAGTCCGCCCGTTTGGGGCCCGGTTTTTCGCTGATTTCACCAAGAAGGATGTAACGATGAAGATCTCCTCCCCTCTGGCCGCCGCGCTCATGCTGGCCAGCCTGGTCGGTTTTCAGGCCCAGGCCAGCACCGAGACCCGTCAGGTGACCGATGCCGATGGCAAGACCCAGGTCGTGCCCACCCAACCCAAGCGGGTGGTGGTGCTGAGCGAAATCGATCTGGATACGGCCCTGACCCTGGGGTTGCAGCCGGTCGGCACGGTTAACGGTCGTGGCCAGGGCACATTGCCCCGTTACCTGCTGAACAAGGCGGGCAAGGATATCGCCGTGGTCGGCGACCTGGACAACCCCAATCTGGAGCGGCTGATCGATCTGGAGCCGGATCTCATCCTGACCGGCCAGACCAAACCCGAGCTGCTGACCCTGCTGCAAGAGATAGCCCCCACAGTGGTCACCGGCAACTGGGGTGATTCCTGGAAGGAGATCTTCAATCGCAGCGCCCACGTGCTGAACCGGGACGCCGAGGGCAAGGCCTTCCTCGCCCAGTATGACGCCCGCCTGCAAGAGGCCCGCAGCAAGCTTGCCAAGCATCTGGGCGAGCGCCTGAGCATAGTGCGCTGGAACCCGAAGGGCCCGAGCTACATGCACAGCGGCACCTTCGCCAGCAGCGTGGTGGAAGAGATGGGGCTGGCCCGTCCCACCCACCAGATCGGCGACAAAACCCCCCACTCCCCGGCCCTGAGTCTGGAGTCCCTCAACCTGCTGGACGGTGACTGGCTGGTGATAGGCACCCTGAGCGCCAGCGGCGATGCGGTGGATGCCATGAAGCAGGCCGAGCAGACCCCGGCCTTCCAGCAACTGAACGCCATCAAGGGCAAGCGCTTTGGCGCCGTGGACGGCTCGCTGTGGACCTCCACCGGCGGCCCCCAGGCGGCCCTCAAGGTGATCGACGACGTCGAGCAGCTGCTCGCCAAACCGGACGCGGCCCCCATCACCCAATAAGCCCGCGCTCATATGGCAAAAAAGAAGCCCGCATCATGCGGGCTTTTTTTTATGGACGTTTGGCGCTTTCCGGTCGCCCTATTCAGGCAGTGGCAGCGCCTTTCTGTCCAGCTTGCCGCTGCCAGTCTTGGGCAGGGCATCGAGCAGGAGGATCCGCGCCGGCACCATATAGTGCGGCAGCGTGGCCTGCAACCCCTTGCGCAGGGCGAGGCGATTGAGGATCACCCCGGCCTTGGCCTCCACATAGCCCACCAGCATGGCCTCGTCCCCCTCACCGACCAGGCGCACCGCCGCCTCCTGCACACCGGGTTGACGGCGAAGGCCCGCCTCCACCTCCCCCAGCTCGATGCGAAAACCGCGCAGCTTGACCTGATCGTCCCGCCTTCCCAGATAGAGGAAGCGATCCGCCCCCAGTCGGCGCACCCGATCGCCGGTGCGATAGAGCCGATGGGTATCGACCCTCAGGAAGGCGGTGCTCGTCAAGGCCGGCTTGCGCCAGTAGCCTTCACACAGGGCCGGGCTCTCGATGCAAAGCTCGCCGCACTCCCCCTCAGATACCGGCAACCCCGCCTCGTCCAGCACCCAGTGGCGGTAGCCGGGCAGGCTGTGGCTGATGGTGATCTGCCCCTTCGCCGGCGGCCAGCGCACCTCGCTCACCAGCGACCAGACGGTGGCCTCGGTCGGCCCGTAGCAGTTCCACAGCCGCTGGGTACGACTGCAAAGCTGCTCGGCCAATCCCGAGTCCAGCGCCTCGCCGCCACACAGGGCGGTGAGACGCTCGCGCCCCTGCCAGCCCGCTTTGAGCAGCATGCGCCAGCAGGCCGGGGTGGCCTGCAGCCAGTTGATGGAAGGATCTGCCTCGAGCAGCGCCATCATTCCCAGCGGATCCTTGTTGTGCTCGCCGCCGGCCACCGTCAGCCGGCCCCCGCCCCAAAGCGGGCCCAGCATCTCCAGCAAGGAGATGTCAAAGGCCGGGGTGGTGATAAAGAGCCAATGGCTGTTAGGTGATAGCCCGAGCCGCTCGCGGATCCCGTCGAGGAAGCAGAGCAAGGCCCGCCGGCTGATGACCACCCCCTTGGGCTCGCCGGTGGATCCCGAGGTGAACATCATGTAGGCCGCCAGCGCATCGTCCACGTTGGGCCACTGCACGGTCGCAGCCCCCGCGTGACCGATGCCGGCGAGGGAGCGCAGCGGACAGCCAAACGCGGGCACATCGCCATGTCCATCACAGATCACCGCCGAGAGCCGGGCCTGACGGGCGATACCCTGCAGCCGCTCCACCGGGAAATCCGGCTCGAGTGGCACAAAGGTGAGGCCGAGGCGCAGGCAGGCGAGCAGGCAGGCCACCAGATCCGGGCCTCGCACCAGATAGAGGCCGACCCGCTCTCCCACCGCCAACCCCTGCAGGCGGGCGGCGATCTGACCGACCCGCAGGCTGAGCTCGCCATAGTTGAGCCAGACGCCGGGGCCGGCCTCGCCAGTGTCTTGCTCACTCATACCGACCCCGCCCATGCCGATGGCGGGGGCCAGCGGGGTGGCGGCGAGGCAATCGGCCAGACGCGAGCCCAGGGTCTGCTCGGCGGCTGTACGGCGTTGCAAGCTGCCCATCTCCCGGTTTGCTAGCGGTTTGACGCTCTCTTTTTCAACTTGGGTCAGGGCCGTCATAGCACCTCCTCGGGCAGCCGCACCAGCCAGTGCTGATAGAGCCGGCTGGGGGATGAATGGGCCTTGAGATCCCGCAGAGTGAGCGGCGCACGCTCACCGGCAAAGGCGGCATTGAGAGCCGCCAGCAAGGCGAGCTGCTGCACTGAATCTACCCCGAGTTCACACAGGGTCTGTTGCCAGACGCCGGGCACGCCGCACTGGCGCTCCCACAGGGCCATCAGCGGACGAGCCGCAGGCGGACAGGGCCCAGCGACTGGCGCCGCGACGCGCGCGGCCACGGGGGCAGGCAGGCTCATCTCATCGGGTCTGGCCGGCAGCGCAAGGTGCGCCCCCGCCAGCCAGCCGAGTTCGGCCAGCCAGGCGGCCAGCACGGATTCGGCCTTCGCCATGGGGATCAGATCCCCGTCGAACTCAAAGCGCAGGTTGAGCCGGCCGCCGCGGGCATTTACCACCAAGGAGAGCGGCAGCTCCACCTTCTCCACCACGGCGCCAAAACGCGGCACCAGCTGATGGGGTTCTGGCTCCTCCGGCAGCGCCGGCACAGGGTAGTTCTCGAACACGAACAGGCTCTGGAACAGGCGCGCTCTGCCCTGCGTCAGCGCGGCGAGCGACTGGGTACCGTGCTCGTTGAGTGCCATCAAATCCGACTGCAGCCGGGCGATATGCTCGGCCAGGGTCGCCTCGGTGCGCCAATCCAGGCTGAGCGGCAGGCTGTTGATATAGAGGCCGACGCTCTGGGTGATCCCCTCGATGGGGAAATCCCGGCCCGGCGTCACGTTGCCCACCAGGGTGATGTCGTCGCCACAGCAGCGGGCCAACAGGCGATGCCAGGCATACTGGGCCAGCAAGCCCGTGGTCACCCCCAACTCGCGAGCGCGGGCTTCCAATTGAGCCGACACGTGCGGCGCCAGGGTCTGGCCGCACACCGCAGGCCTGTGCTGCGTCAGCTGCGGCTCCAGCGCCACCCCAAACAAGCGGGAGAGATCGTTGGGTCGGGCCAACAGCTCGGCGCGTCCCTGCCAGTAGGCCTCGCTGGCGCGGGTTTGGCTCGCGATATGGCGGCCAAATTCGAGCCAGGCCCCATCCGGCTCGGCTTGCGGCAGCAGGCCGTTCATCAGGGATTGATAGCAGCGATGCAGGGAACCCAGCAGCACTGGGCCGCTCCAGCCATCCAGCACGCCATGGTGGGCACTGAAGATGACCTTGTGGTGATCGGTCGCCAGTTTGAAACAGGCGACCCGCAGCAAGGGAGCCTGCTCGAGCGGGATCGGGCGGGCCAGATCCTGCTGGCGATAGGCCGCGATGCGCGCCTCGGCCTGCTCATCCCCCACCAGATCCTGATAGTGGAATGGCAGCTCGGCATGGCGCAGGATGCGCTGCAGTGCCACCCCATCCGCCAGCACCAGTTCGCTGCGCAGGGCCGGCCAGCGGGCGAGCTGCGCCTGCCAGGCCTGGCGGTAGACCGCCAGGTCCAGTGGCTGGCGATACGCCATTTCGGTCTGCAGGTGATAAGCCGTATCACGAGGCGCCAGCGCCCTGTGATAGAGCATGCTCTGCTGCAAGGACGTCATGGGCAGCAGTGTCTCCACCTCGCGCCCGCTCAGCACCTGGTCTAGCGCCGATTGCGAGAGGCCAAGCCCCGGGAAGTCGCTCGGGGTGTGGCGCGGGGCGCTCACCCCACAGCAGTGATCCACCAGGGCACGCAGGTTGGCCGCCAATCTCACCATCAGGGCGTCGCTCCCTTGCTGGTTGAGGGCGCCGACCTGGCGCAGGGTGAGACAGCCGTCATAGACGCCCCCGTGCAGGCTGATGATCTCGCGCGGCAGGTTGTCCGGTGAGGAGGGCGCCCCCGGCACCATGGGCAGGGGCTGCCAGGGCTGACCTGCGGCGCCCTGATGGCTGACCCCCAGGTAGTTGAAGACGATGAGGGCTTCGGGCAGCTCCCAACCACGAGGATGGTGCAGACGAAGGGCGTTGAAGCCTACCCCCTTGTCCGGTACGGCCCGCAGCCGCTCCTTGGTGGCGCACACCAGCGCATCCCACTCTGGCTCATCGGCCAGCGCCAGCGGATAGGTGCTGGTGAACCAGCCCAGGGTGCGGCTCACATCAAGTTCAGGATCGATTGCCTCGCGGCCGTGTCCTTCCAGCATCACGCAGTGGCGGGCGCCATAACCCAGCTGGCTCAAAGTGCGAGTCAGGGCGGCCAGCAACAGGTCGGGTACCCGGGTGAAGAAGGCCTGATTGGCCGGGTCAATCAAGCGGGCCGTGGTCTCCTTGTCCAGTTGCAGCAGGCTGGCGGCGGCGCGGCCATCTTCGGCGTGCTGTGCTTCCAGCAGTCCTCGCTGGTTGCCCTCCCCCTGGGCCAGCCAGAACGCCAGCTGATCCTCTTCGCGCAGGGCGTAGGCGGCCAGCCCTTCGCCCCACTGGCGATAGCTGCTGCCCTTGGCGGGCAGGGGCTCGCCCCTGCTCACCCGGGCGAGATCCTCGGCCAGAATGCGCCAGGAGACGGCATCGATGACCAGATGGTGGAAGGCGAGGAAAAGCCCCTCCACCGGCTCTGCCTCACCCTCGATGGCCAGGTTGCGCAGGCGGGCCCAGGCCAGGGTGTGGCCGCTGGCGGGATCCAGCCCCCCCTGCAGCTCGGTCAGGCGGGTCTGCAGTTCAGCTCCGCCGAGTGCTCCTGCATCCAGGGTCGGCAAGGGCGGCAGCGCCAGCTCGGCCAGATAGCGCTGGCCGCCCGGAGTCACCGCCAGACGCAGGGCGTCGTGGTGCTGGCGCAGGGTAGTCAGCCAGCCATGCAAGGCGGCATCGTCCACCCCGGCAGGCAGGCGCAGTATTACCCCCTGGTTCCAGTGACCGGGCTTGGCAAAGCCCTGCTCGAAGAACCAGTGCTGGATGGGATGCAGCGGGAAGTCGCCGACCAGGTTGCCCTGTTCGGTCTGGTGACTGACCGCCTGCTGCTGGCCGAGCTGGCGGCAGAGGCGGCGCACCGTCTTGGCCTCGAACACGTCCTTGACGCTGCAGTGCAGCCCCGCATCCCGCAGCCTTGTGGTGAGCTGGATGCTGAGGATGGAATCGCCGCCTAAGCGGAAGAAGTCATCCTCCACCCCGAGGGGCTGCTTGAGCACCCCCTGCCAGATGGCGAGCACCGTCTGTTCCAGCTCGCTTTGTGGCTCACTCTTGCTCTGCTGCCAGTCAATGGCAGGCAGGCGGCGCAGGTCCAGCTTGCCGTTGGGGGTGAGCGGCATCTCGGGCAGCCAGCAGAGGCGCACCGGCACCATGTATTCGGGCAGGCATTCACCGGCCCGTTGTAGCAGGGCCTCGCCGTCCGGCTCACTCGCCCCCGCATGCAGGCTGGCGTACGCCAGCAGGCGGCCGTCTTGCACCACCACCTTGATCTGGCGGATGGCCGGGCACAGCGCGGCTACTTGCGTCTCTATCTCGCCGGGCTCGATGCGATAGCCCCGCAGCTTGATCTGCTCGTCAATCCGGCCCAGATATTGGATGTTGCCGTCGCGGCGCCTGAGTGCCCGATCGCCGGTGCGGTAGAGGCGGTAAATGCGGGCATCCGTGTCTTCATCAAGCGTCAGCTCGATAAAAGCCTCTTGGGTTCGCTCAGGCAGATTGAGGTAGCCACGAGCAAGACCCAGACCACTCAGGCAGAGCTCACCGGGCACCCCCACGGGGCAAAGGTTGCCCTCTTCGTCCAGGATCAGCGCTTTTAAATTGCTGATGGGCTGGCCTATGGTGATCGGCTGACCCGGCACGAGCCGCGCGCAGAGCGCCGTGACTGTGCACTCGGTCGGGCCGTACATGTTAAAGAGTGCTACCCGCTCCCCCCAGCGTTCCACCAGGCTGCTCGGGCAGGCTTCGCCGCCAAAGCCGATGGCGCGCAGAGAACCGAGATCGGTCAGTGGCAACAGGTTCGCGAGCAGGGCAGTGGGCAGGATCATATGGCTGGCGCCACAGTTGATCGCAGCGATGATGGCCCCCTCGCCCGGCTCGCCAAAGTGCAGGGCCGCGCCGCAGTAGAGCGGCAGCAGGGTCGTCATGTTACCCGCATCGAACGACAGAGACATGCAGTTGAACATGGCACCCTCGTGATCAAGGGCGATGCGCTCGGCATGATCCGCCATCAAGTTGACCAGGCTGCCCTGCTCCACCATGACCCCCTTGGGCAAGCCGGTACTGCCGGAGGTGTAGATGATCTGGGCCAGCATGGCCGCGTCCCGGGGGATGGCGGGAGCCTTGCTTGGTAACCCATCCAGCGCCAGCCGATGCAGGTTGTGGTAACCGGCATCTGTGCCCTTGATGGCCTCGGCGAGCCGGGCATCCGGCTCCCCTCCCAGCACCAGCGCAATGCTGGCGTCGCCGAGGATATGGGCCAGCCGCTCGGCGGGATAGGCGGGGTCGAGCGGCACATAGGCCGCCCCCGCCTTCCAGCAGGCGAGCAGAGCAACCACGAAGGCCACATCCCGTTTGGCCTGGATGCCGATGGCGCTCCCCGGCGTTACACCTCGGGCCAGCAGCCAGTGGGCCAGCCGGTTGGCACGCGCCTCCAGCTCGCCGTAAATCAGGGCGCCTTCGCCGTCACTCACTGCCAGCGAGTCGGGGAACTGCGCGGCCCGGCGCTCGATGTGGCAAAGCAGGGTGTCGCGGCTGGGGTAGTCCCGTCGCAGGCTGGCGAGCTCGGCGGCCAGCGCGGCCCGGTCTGTGCCCGCCTCCAGCGGCAGTTGCCAGATGTCGGTCTCAGGGGCCGCCACCACGGCGCGCATCAGGTGCAGCAGACGATCGGCGTAAGCCTGGATGGTCTCTCGCTCGAACAGGGCAGTGGCAAACAGCCAGTCCACCCTGACGGAATCCATCAGCTCCGTCACCTTGACCGAGATGTCGGTCTTGGCGGGCAGCACGGGGGAGGTTTCCTCCACCAGCTGGCAGCCGGGGATGAGATCGTTGAAATCCACCTTGGCCTGATAGACCAACATGATCTGGAAGATGGGGTTGATGGCGGTGGTGCGATCGGCGCCTATGGCCTCGGCCAGCGCCTCGAAGCGGTAGAGCTGGTGATCGAAGGCCGCCAGGTCTTCCTCCCGGCACTGCTGCAGGTAGTCGATAAAGCTGGGCCGCCCTTCCAGCTGTGTTCTCAGCACGAGCGTATTGACGAAGAAGCCCACCAGGGACTCTATCTCGTGGCGCTCGCGGTATGCGAGCGGCGTGCCGATCACCACCTCCTTCTCGCCACTCTGGCGCACCATCAGCAGGGCAAACAGAGCGTGCAGGCCGATGAAGTTGGAGGTGTTGTGGCGCTGGCACAGCCGCTTGAAGCTCTCCCACAGGGCGTTGTCTATGGTGGAAAAGACCAGCTCGCCACCGCTGGCCTGATGGGCCGGGCGGGGCTTGTCCAGCGGCAGGCCGTGCACCTCGGGGCTGCCACCGAGGCGGTCGACCCAGAACGGCTTGAACTCGGCGTGATAGTCAAGAAAGCGCGGCGAATTGAACCAGTGGGCATAGTCGAGATAGGTGAGCGGCAACTCGGGCACGCTCAAGGGCTCCCGGTTCTGATGGGCCAGGAAGGCACGCTTCAAGTCGGCAAACATGTTCTTGACCGACCAGCCGTCGGAGACGATGTGGTGCTGGGTGATCAACAGCACATGTTCATGAGACCCCAACCGGATAAGGTGCACCCGGCTGAGGTCCCCTTGAGTCAACGAGAAGGGCTTCCCTATCTCCTCACGTACTCGTCTGGCCACATAGGCTTCGCGCTCGGCTGCGGGCTGCTCACTCACGTCCTCAATATGCAGCTTGAAGGGCGCGTGGGGCAGTATCTCCTGGGCCCCCCTGCCCGCTTCGTCCTTGACGAAACGGGTGCGCATGCTGGGGTGGCGGGCAAACAGGTGGTCGAAGGCAAATTCCAGGGCTCGGGTATCCAGCTCGCCACGGACCCTGAAGTAGACCGGCATATTGTAGAGATGGGAGGCCTCCTCATACTGCTCGATAAACCAGAGCCCGCTCTGGGATGACGAGAGCGGGCCGCTCTGAACGCCTTGAGCGACAATGGGGGCCTCGAAGGCGGCGCGAGCCGCCAGGCAGCGCACCAGCTCATCCTTGTGCGCCTTGATTTGGGCGCCGATGGCGGGGGTCAGTGCCTCCTTGCTCGACTGAGAAATCAGCTGCCCTTTCTCGTTGAGGGCCAGCCTGACACCCTGGCGTTCCAGCTGTTTTAGCAGCGTTATCATATTGTTCATGGCTTACCTCAGGCGCTCAGGGTGGCGCCGCCGTCGACGACCAGATCCTGCAGCGTGATATGGCTGGCCAAGTCCGAGGCCAGGAAGAGCACTGTATTGGCGATCTCCGCCGGGGTGGCGATTTTGCGCAGGGGAATACCGAGCTTGAACTGATCCGGCAGCCCGGCAATGGTGCGGGCCATGGCCCCCTCGTCCGGCAGCATGCCGCGCAACATGGGGGTATCCGTCGAGCCCGGCGACACTAGGTTGACCCGCACGCCGAAGGGGGCCAGCTCCAGCCCTACCGTCTGGGTCAGGCTGGTGACCGCCGCCTTGGAGGCGCAATAGGCCGCCATCTGCATGCGCGGCACTGCCTCGGGGAACGCCAGATCCAGCCCCACCACGGTGGCGCCGGCGGCCACGAACTGCTCCGCCACCTCGCGCCCTATGCCACGGCCAGCCCCGGTCACCCAGACCCGCTTGCCACTGAAATCAAAGGCCATTGCTTGTTGCTCCTTGCTCATCACCACACCATCTCCACGCTCTCTTCATCCTCGGTCAGCTTGCCGTCGAGGAAGCGGCAGAAGTCGTCCAGACGGGGGTGGTCGAACACGTCGGAGACCTTGACCTGCACCCCGAACTCGGCGCCGAGCCGGTTCACTATCTGTATGGTCTGCAGGGACTGCCCCCCCAGCTCGAAGAAGTTGTCCGCTGGCGCCATGGTAGCCAGCCCCAGGATCTGCTGCCAGATGGCGCCGACCCGGTTCTCGGTTTCACTGCCGAGGGTCAGTGCCTCATCCGTGGACTGGTACTGAGCCAGCAGCGCCTTGCGATCCAGCTTGTTGGAGCCGGTACGGGGCAGCTGGTCATAGTGGCGATAGTCGGTGGGGATCATGGCGGCGGGCAGCACCTTGGCGAGCTGCGCCTTGATGACGCGGCTGTCGCGCTCAGGCCCGGCCACAAAGGCCACCAGCCGGCGTACGCTGCCGATGCTCACTCCCTGCACGCAGGCCTCGTCCACCCCGGGCAGGGCCAGCAGCTGGGCCTCCACCTCGCCGGGCTGGATGCGATAGCCGCTGATCTTGAACTCGTTGTCGCGCCGGCCCAGATAGACCAGCCGGCCGGCCGCCAGCCGCACCCGATCGCCGGTGCGATAGACGGGCAGCTCCTGCTCACCGACCCTAAGGGTCTCAAAGCTCCCCTGCACGCCACCCACATAGCCGTTGGCAAGCTGTGGGCCGAGCAGCACCAGCTCCCCCTCGCTGGCAGGCTGTTCCCCTGCCCCCAGAATGAGCGCCTGCATGCCGGGCAGCGGCAGACCGATGGGCAGCTGGGCCTGATTCGGATCTTCCTGCTGCAGCTCCTGGGTGGTGACCACCACAGTGGTCTCGGTGGGGCCGTAGGTGTTGAACAGGCGCACGTCATGGCGACCCTGGCGCTGCCACTGGGCCAGTTGCTCGGGGTAAACCGCCTCGCCGCCTATGATGACGGTGGCCAATCCCGAGGGAATATGGGCCTGGCCCGCCGTCAGCGCCACCACCCACTCGTTCCAGAACGCCGTAGGTAGATCGAGGTGGGTGATCCCCATCTGCTCTACCCCGGCCGCAAAGGCGGCCATGGATTCGAGCAGGGCGTCGGTGCGCAGCACCAGGGTGGCACCGGCGCTCAGGGTGGCGAACACCTCCTCTATGCTGGCGTCGAAATTGAAGGGGGCAAATTGCAGCATCCGCGCTCCTTCATCCAGGTGGTAACGGCAGCGGGCGGCAGCGGCGAAGTGATCCAGCGCCCCGTGGCTGACCGCCACCCCCTTGGGCAGGCCGGTCGAGCCCGAGGTGAACATCAGGTAGGCGACGGCGCGGCCGGCGGCCGGCTGGTTGAGCCGGTTGTCGCTCACCAGATCCCCGGCCAAGAGAGTGCGCCCCTCGAACAGGCTGGCCAGCTTGTGGCGATACTCGGCCTGGGTGATCAGGGTCTTGACCTCGCCCAGGCGCAGTATATGGCCCTGGCGCTCCAGCGGCTGCTCGGGGTCGAGCGGCACGTAGACGGCGCCCGCCAGCAGCACAGCCAGCTGGGCGAAGATGGCCTGGGGAGAGCGGGCCAGCATGACGCCGACCCTGTCCCCCGGCTGCACGCCGGACGCCTGCAGGGCCGCAGCCATCTGCTCGCAGCGGGCCAGCAGCGCCTCGTAGCTGACGCTCGCCTCACCTTGTATCAGGGCAATCTTGTTCGGGGTCTGGGCGGCGAAGTGGCAGAGCGCGTCCAGCACAGGGCGCACCTTGATCACTTCGTGAGCCGGAGCCGTGATCATGGCTCCCTGCCGCTGCCCGGCCAGCCAATCGGCCTTGAGGGACCTCAGGGTCTGGGCGGGCGCGGCGAGCCAGCGGGCCAGCAGGGAGAACAAAGTATCGGCGATGGTCACCAGCTCGGCCTGCTGGTAGCAGCCGGGGTTGGCGTCCAGATCCAGTCTGGGCTGACCATCAGCCCCCACCTGCACCTCTATGGTGAGATCCTCCACCGGCCCGGCGCTGATGTTGAGGATATGGGCACTGAGCGGCCCGAAGCGGCGGGCGTGATCGAACGGCATGATATTGACCAGGGGGCCGAACAATCGCTTGTCGCCCCCCACCAGGCCAAGGTCGCGGCGCAGCAGCTCGTAGCGATAGTGCTGGTGCTTGCGCACGCCGCGCTTGGTCTTGGCCACGGCGCCGGCCGCCCCCGCCAGATCCAGTTCTTCACCGAGCGCCAGCGCCAACGGGGTGATGTTCATCTGCATGCAGGGCACTGTCAGGGAGGCAGACCCGATGCGGTTCATCATCATCAGGCCAAGCAACGTTTGTTGCTGGCCACTGGCAAGGGAGAGCTGGGCCGAGAGGCCGGCCAGCAGCAGATCGGGCCAACCCAGCTTGTGCTCGTCGGCAAAGCCGGTCAGGGATTGCCAGAGCGCCGCCGGCAGGGGGCGGCTCTCGCGAATAAATTCGGCGGCGATGGACGCGCGGGTCTCGCCAAAGGATTTCACCTCGGGCCAGCCTTGCAGTTGCTCCTGCCAGAAGCTGCGGGCGGCAGCGTTCTTGCCGCTCTCCTCGCGGACCAGCTCTTCGGCCAGTACCTCATCCAGCAGGCCAAACGGCGATGGCGACGGCACAGCCCCTGCCAGCCCTTCGCCATAGAGTTCGGCGATACGCTGGAACAGCAAGGTGGTGCCAAAGCCGTCTAGGGCAATGTGGTGCACGCAGCTGTAGAGGTAATCCCGACCGGGGCCACGCAGCAGGGCGAAGCGGCAGGGAGCCTCTTCGGTCAGTTTGAACGGGCGGCGCAGATCGGCCCATGCCCAGGCGCGGGCGACGACCTCATCATCGCTTTCAAGGTTCACCTCGTCATAGGCGAGTGGCGCCTCGTCCGAGACGAAGCAGACCGCCTCCCCATCGTCTTCGAAGTGGCCCTTGAGCGCCTCGCACTCACCCACAGCCCGGGTGAGGGCAGCCACCAGCACGGCCACGTCGACCTTGCCATCGAAGGCGATACACTCGGCGGTGTTGAACATGGCCTTGTCATCATTGAGTAGATGACCGGACCAGAGCCCCTGTTGGGGTATGGTCAGAGGGAAGCGGCTCATGGGGTCACCTCCAGCGCCTGTGCTGCCAGCTTGGCCTCGATCAAACGCCACCAGCCATTGAGGGTCGGCAGCTTGGCCAAGTCCACGAAGCCCAGCTCTACCCCGGCGGCACGCCACTCTGTGAGCAGAGACATGATGCGCACCGAATCCAGGCCGTAGTCGATGAGGTTCTCGTCCGGGTCAAACTCTCCTTCGTCTTCATCGATATGGCTCAGCAGCCGCGCCTTGAGCCCCTCATACGTCAGCAACGGATTAGTCTGGACGGCGAAAGTGGAAGCCGGGGCAAGTGCCAGCACCTCCTCGCAGGGGATCACCTTGCCGCAGCGGGTCGCAACATAGTCGAGCGCCATCTGGTGATCGGCCAGGGAGAAGTCCGCTATCCCGTCTGCCAGGAAGAAGGGCTGAATGTCGCGCATGAAGGCGTCACAGGCGGTCATCATGCAGCCGATATGGCCGTAGATGCCGCCTATGATGAGCTGATCGCGCCCCAAGTCTTTGAGCATCTGTTCGAGTTCGGAGCGCTGGAAGGCGCTGTAGCGCCACTTGACCAGCACTGTGTCGTCACGCTCCGGGCGCAGCCCTGCCACCACCTGTTGCAGCTCAGGGCTCTTGTTCAGACCCGGCCCCCACATGTCGTTGAGCAGGGCGCGATCTTCGGGGGATTGATCCTTGGGCTGGGCCGTGTAGAAGACAGGGATACCGAGGGCCTTGCACTGTTTGCGCACGGCCACCAGCTGTTCAATGAGCGCGGCGATCAGCGGGCTGTCCTCACCATAAAACGCGGTGAAGTACTCCTGCATGTCGTGGATCAGCAGGGCGGCGCGCTTGGGGTTCAGGGTCCAGTTGACCTTGTTGGCCTTCCACTGGCTGGGCATGGCGTAGTTGTTCAGGGTTGGGATAGCCATAACGTCATGATTCCTTTTTAGTTTTAAGCTGTTGTCAGGGGTTGGCCGGCGGCGATGACCTCGGCGATTTGTGCTCGCAGCCCCTGCTTGTCAATCTTGCCCACCGCCGTCATGGGCAGGGCATCCAGGGTTTCGAAACGGTCGGGCAGCTTGAAATCCGCCACGCCGCGCTCACGCAGAAACTTGCGCAAGGCCAGCGGCTTCAACCCGGGATCCGTGCTGACGATAAAGGCGCAGCTCTTCTCCCCCATGGCGCTGTCGGGCATGGAGACCAGGGCCGCCTGGGTGATGGCCGGGTGGTGCAGCAGCTGGTTTTCCACCTCTTCCGCCGCGATTTTCTCGCCGCCCCGGTTGATCTGATCCTTCTGCCGCCCCACCACAGTGAGGTAGCCATCGGCATCCTGCACCACCAGATCGCCGGAGCAGTAGAAGCCATCGGCATCGAACACACGGGCGTTGTGGGCCTGGCTCTGGTAGTAACCGCGGAAGGTGTAGGGACCACGGGTGTGCAGGGCGCCGGGCTGGCCCGGGGTGACCGGGTTGCCCGCCTCGTCCAGAATGCGCACCTCGTCATCCGGGCTCATGGGGCGGCCCTGGGTGTGAATGATCTTCTCGTCGAGGTCAGAGAGCCGGGTATAGTTGACCAGCCCCTCCGCCATGCCGAACACCTGTTGCAGCCGGCAGCCGAGCAGCGGGGTGATCTTTCTGGCCACCGCCTCGGCCAGCTTGGCGCCCCCCACCTGCAGCAAGTCGAGGCTGGGGAGCTGACTGCGGACGGACGGGTCAGATTCGGCCGCCTGCAACCAGAGAGAGACGGCCGGTGGCACCAGGGAAGTGAGGTTGACCTGGTGGCGGGCCACCAGCGGAAAACAGCTCATGGGGCCTGGATCCGGCGCCAGCACCACGGCGCCGCCCGCCTCGAACACACCGAGGGCACCTGGGGAGCTCAAGGGGAAGTTGTGGGGAGCCGGCAAGGCACAGAGATAACGGGTATGGGGGCCAAGTCCACAGATCTCATTGCTGCGGCGCACGCTGTAGTAGTAGTCGTCATGGGTGCGCGGGATGAGCTTGGGGGTGCCGGTACTGCCGCCGGAGAGCTGGAAGAAGGCCACCTCGTCCGCCGGACTCGGGCCATAGGCGGGGACGGCCAATCCCTCTCTCTTGGCCAGGTCACTCAGCCAATGGGTCAGTCCCAGTTCCCCGCTCTCACCATCGAGCAACACCAGCTCGGCGCCTATGCCTCGCAGCAGGTCACTGTGGCGCTCCCCGCTTGCAAACAGCGGATGGGCAAGCGAGCCGATAAAGAGCCTGGGCCTGATCTGCTCGGCGTAAGAGGCCAGCTCCAGCCGGTTGTGGCTAAAAAGGGCGTTGACCGGCGCTATACCCGCTTTGAGCAGGGCGAAGAAGACCAGATAGAATTCGGCCACATTGGGCAGCTGCACCAGGGCTGTATCCCCCACCCCCAGACCGTGGCGGGCCAATCGCCCGGCCAATCGGCTCGAGGCGGCGTCCAGCTCGTGATAACTGAAACTGCGTTCGCCGCAGAGGATGGCGGTGGCATCCGGCGCCACTTCGCACTGGCGATCCAGCATGGTGGTCAGCGGCTCGCCGCGCCAATAGCCCTTGGCGCGGTACTGCTCGGCCAGCTCTGCGGGCCAGCGGGTATAGGGCAGGAAGCGGTTGGCCTGAGTCATTGCGCCACCTCCAGATCCAGACCAAGAGCCTTGAGCATGGTACCCAGCTTGGTGCCGGTCTCGGCCCACTCCATGGCGGGATCCGAGCCTGCCACTATGCCAGCGCCGGCAAACAACTCCACCTGATGGCCATCGAGCACGCCGCAGCGGATCACCACGGCCCACTCGCCATTGCCCTGACTGTCGCACCAGCCGACGATGCCGCTGAACAGGGCGCGCCGGAAGGGCTCCTGCTCGCGGATGAACTGACGCGCCAGCTCGGTGGGATAACCGCACAGGGCCGGGGTCGGATGCAGCTGGCAAGCCAGGGAGAGCACAGAAGCCTGCCCCGCATGCAGCTGACCGGCGATGGGCGTGCCCAGATGCCAGAGGGTATCCGTGCTCATCAGGGTAGGATTGGCGGGAATGGCCAGCTCGCGACAGTGGGGGGTCAGCACCCGGCGGATCTCGTCGATCACCAGGCGGTGTTCATGCTGATCCTTGTGGGAGGCCAGCAGATCCCGGGCCACCCGTTTGTCCTGTTCTGGCTCGTTACCGCGCTTGGCAGAGCCCGCCAGCGGGTGGGTGAACACCTCTCCCCCGCTGACCCGCAGCAGCAGCTCTGGGCTGGCCCCAAGCAGACGGCGATCTTGCCCGAGCGGCAGGGAGAAGTGGAAGGCATGGGGGTTCTGGCTCATCAGGCGGGCCAGCACCTGCTCGGGATCGGCTGGCTTGTGCAGCGTAAGGACCAGCTTGCGCGACAGCACCACCTTGGAGAGGCGACCTTGTGCAAACGCATCCAGCGCCGAGCTGACCGAGGCTTTGAACTCGGCCGCCGCCGGTGTGCTCTGTACCGAAATGACCTGGTTGCTCGCAGGTGCGCTGGCCAGGGCGGCTTTGGCTGCAAACGTCATCGGCTCGGAGGCCATGCGCACGCCCCGCTCATAGCGGCCAGGCACATAGAGGCAGGAGGCTTCGGCCGGATCGAAGGCGAAGGCACCGATCAGCAGCGGATTGGCTTGCCCTGCGGCCTCGGCCGCCGCCAGCGCCCGGGCTATCTGTCGCTCCAGCAAGGGCCATTCACAGGCGGGCGTGGTGATAGGCTGGCCCAGGTCGTAGGCACTGATAGTGCCCTGCCCTGAGGTAAACAAGAAATCGGGCGGGGACGCAGCCTGGGCAGGCGCGCTATTTTCCATCACAAGAGTATCCACGTTACACCCTCAAACATGATTCAAAATGATAATGATTATCAATTTGTATTTGTGCGGCGGTAAAATACTCGCTTTGAAATCACCCGGTCAATGGGATTTTTATATCGTTAAAATGGGAACTTATCTGTGGATATTGGGTGGGCCGCGCCAGCCGCGGGCTGCCTTGTCATTACACCCGAAGTTACTCGTATGAACACGCAGCTCACACCCCATATGAGGCTGCGACAAAAACGGGGGCTAGGTGCTCATGCTGGCAGCCGGGGGCGTTTCCCCCTAAGATGGCGCCATCTTTTTGGTCATGTATCTCAACTCACGGAACTGTCGATGTTAAAGCACCTGCTTCTGCTTCCCCTCAGCCTGCTGCTGGCAGCCTGTTCGCTCACCCAGTACAACGTCAGCGAAAGCGAAATCAACCAATACCTCAAAGAGAGGGTCGCCTTCGAGAAACAGCTGGGGATCC
This sequence comes from Aeromonas sp. D3, assembly GCF_027705025.1. NCBI lineage: Bacteria > Pseudomonadati > Pseudomonadota > Gammaproteobacteria > Aeromonadales > Aeromonadaceae > Aeromonas > Aeromonas sp. D3. Next base: position 47,054 of record NZ_JAPDBE010000028.1, read on the forward strand.
CCGGCATCATGTCGAGCAAGGTTCGTCTCGACGAGATGCAGAGCCGCATCGGCCGCAGCCGCGCCGATCGGATCGAGCTGGATGCTGCCGGTGATCTGCAGGTCAGCAGCCCCCTTGGCAGCCAGCAGATGAAGATCCGCTTCTCCCTCAGCGCACGCCCCGACTATGTGGCCGAACAGGGTGCCATCTATCTGCGCGATCTGGAGCTCGTCTCGGTCAAGACGGAGCCAGCCGACGTGGGCGCCGCCTTCACTCCCCTGCTCTCCACCTTCAACCAGTCCCTCTCCCTGTTCTTCTCCCAGACCCCCGTCTACCGTCTGGATGGCAGTCGTAAAAACGAAGCCAGGATCAAAGACAAGATAGAGGCACTCAAGGTGGAGCCGGGTCGATTGGTCATCCCCTTCAAGCTGCTGTGACCCTCTGGCCGCGCCCTTTTTCTCTTCAACCCCCGGGGCGCGGTTTTTTCTTCTCAAGCTCCCCCCTTTATCTCATAATGCACACCATTCTCATTTAGATTCATGAGAAGCGTCATAATAAAATCAAACATATGGTGAGAAGGGACATGAGAAAAACCGTACTGGTACAGGCGATCGCCTGCGCACTGCTCAGTGGCGCCGCACAGGCTGCCGTCAAGGTGGAAGACAAGACGTTCAACACAGCCGCCAACATGCTGGCCTATACCGAATTCGAGCTCTCCGGCGAGCCGCTGGCCGAAGCGCTGGGACTGGATCTGGATGTGCTGGATGCCAACCGCGCCGATGAGCCGACCCCGTTCGACTTCGCCGCCGGCATCGAATCCTATGAATATTCCGAAGAGGCCATGTACGCGCTGAACTATCAGTCCGGCATGGGCCCCCATCTGGTGAACGGTCCGCAAAACCTGGCCCGCGGCGGCACCCTGGCCGACCTCGGCAAGCGGGTGCTGGCCATGGCCGAGGCTGTCGGCTTCCCGGCCGATGAAGTGCCACAGGGCATGTATCCCCTCTCCCTGCCCTATGCTTCCGCCAATCCGGAGTTTGCCCAGGCGGTAAACACCACGCCGGTCAATGGCGATCAGGTCACCATCAAGACCGCCAAGGGCACCGAGAAAACCGTCAAGACCCAGGTGCCCGCCTATTTTCGTGACTACGCCACCCTGCGCTGGAGCGGTGCCGACAACCTGCTGAACCCGGCGGCCGTGGGCGGCATACTGCTCAAGGAAGTGATGTGGTCCCAGGATTTCCTTGGCGGCATGCACGTGGCCGAGAGCGATGAAGAGGTGGAAGCCGCGTCCGCCACCATGGATCAGGACGGCAAGCACAAGCTCGGCGTCTCTGCCGCCGACGGCTTCAACGGCATGATGCTGACCGAGCAGTCCATCGACAAGCTGGCCATCATGCAGGGCCAGCTCGGCTTCGATGGCAAGCAGCTGGGTGCCAACATCACACCGCAATACGATCCGTCCAAGGGTATCGTCTACTTCCCCCATCAGGTGAAAGTGACCGAAACCAGCAAGAATGACGTGGGCGCCATCGGCAAGCTCGAGGTGGTGGATGGTTCAGCCCAGCTGCGCGATGCCTGGATGATGCTGTGGCCGCTCTCCGAGTTCTACGCCTTCAGCGATCAACGCTCGGCCAACACCAACCAGAACCCGGCCTTCCACGCCGTGTTTGACGGTGCCCCGTTCGCCGCTGCGCCTGCCGCCAACAAGGGCAGCGATGCCGCCAAGCTGGTGGCAGGGGAAGATGCCTTCTCCCTGGCGCTGAATCTCTCCGGCATGGTGTTCAAGAACCTCAACGCCCTGCACTTCGAGCCCAAGGCCGGTACCCTGGTCGACAGCTGGCAGGCCGGCAAACAGGGCAAGCACGTCACCACTTTCGACGCCGCTTACGCCCTGGTCGCCTTGCAGATTTTCCAGCGGGCACAGGATGCTCTGCCGGTCGGTTATGCCGCTGGTGACAACGGCGAGCTGGATCTGAAAACCGCGCAAGGCCAGCAGGCGCTGGTGCTCATTCGCCAACAGGCTGATTTCATTCTCGGCCAGTTGATGGGCAAGAACGGCCTGGTGTATGACGGCCTGACCCTGGGTGGCAAGCCGGATGCGGGTCAATCCGTAGATGCGCAATTTGCCGCCGTGCGCGGGCTGACCGCGGCCTTCCTGGCCACCTCGGATGCCAAGTACCGCAATGCAGCACGCGAGCTGTTCATCGCGACCGACAAGGCGTACTTCAATGCCAAGGCAGGCACCTGGCTTGCGGGCAAGCAGGGTGAATACACTCCCTGGACCCAGGCCGCCATCTCTGGTGCCCTGCGTGCTGCCATGCTGAATCTGCGCAACGAAGGCACGGAGAAGGCCCCCGAGCTGGAGCTGGCACAGCTGACCCAGCGCTATGTGGGCTGGTTCCGTGGCACAGTCAACGGCGGCATGCAGATGGCCGAGTGGATCGGCGACTCCGGTGAAAACGTCATCGAAGGGGCCGGTGGCGACACCGACGAAGACGGTGTACCGCAAGTCACCGCCGCCGGTGGCAAGCACGGCACCGCCATGGTGATGGCCGCCAAGGCCATTGTCAGCGAAAAATAAGTCCGCGAGTAAATCCAGCGATCACACCATAAAGAAAGGGAGCCGATTCGGCTCCCTTTGCATTACAACGTCTGACACAGTTTCAAGCTTCTCTCTCACGCCAGCTTGGCCAGCATCTCCTTGGTCACCAGCACGATTCCCTGCTCTGAACGGTAGAAGCGACGCACATCCTCATCGGCGTTCTCACCCACCACCAGTCCATCTGGCAACACGCAGCCTTTATCCACCACCACCCGGCGTAGACGACAACCGGCACCTATCTCGACACCGGGGAAAATCACCGCCTGATCCAGGGTACAGAAGGAGTGCACCCGCACATTGGTAAACAGCACAGAGTTGAGTACGAAAGAGCCGCTGACAATCGATCCCCCCGCGAACATGGAGTTGATGGTCATGCCGTGCTGGCCGTTTCTGTCCTGCACGAATTTGGCGGGGGGAGACATGTTCTGGCTGGTCCAGATGGGCCAGCTCTCGTCATAGATGTCGAGCTCTGGCACCACGGAGGCGAGATCCATGTTCGCCTCCCAGAACGAATCCAGGGTCCCCACGTCACGCCAGTAGGGTTCCTGCCCCTCCTTGGCACCGACACAGGACATGGTGAAGGGGTGGGCAAACGCCTTGCCCTCGCCCACGATGCGCGGGATCAGGTCCATGCCGAAGTCATGCTTGGACTCCAGATTGTTGATGTCCTCTTCAAGCAGTTGATAGAGGTACTCCGCCTCGAAGATATAGATGCCCATGGAGGCCAGGGAGCGATCTTCGCAGCCGGGCATGGTCGGTGGATTGGCCGGTTTCTCCACGAAGGCGCGGATCTTGCGCTGCTCGTCTATGTCCATGACACCGAAGGCAGACGCCTCGGCGCGCGGCACCTCGATACAGGCCACCGTCACCTTGGCACCGAGGCGCACATGATCGAGCAGCATGGCGGCGTAATCCATCTTGTAGATGTGATCCCCCGCCAGCACCACTATGTATTTGGGACCGTAGTCGCGAATGATGTCGACATTCTGATAGATGGCATCGGCGGTGCCGCGATACCAGTGCACCTCGTCCACCCGCTGCTGGGCGGGCAACAGGTCGATGAATTCGTTCATCTGGTAGCGCAGGAAGGACCAGCCCGATTGCAGGTGGCGCAGCAGGCTGTGGGACTTGTACTGGGTCACCACACCCACCCGGCGAATGCCGGAGTTGATGCAGTTGGAGAGCACGAAATCGATGATCCGGAACTTGCCGCCGAAATGGACGGCAGGCTTGGCGCGGTTGTCAGTCAACTGCTTCAAGCGACTGCCGCGTCCCCCCGCGAGCACCAAGGCCATACTCTGATTCAATAGTTGCCGTGCTTTGGCAGTATTTACGGGTTCTAACAACATAATTACCTCTGCCTTGTTTGATCTATTTTCAACCCATCTTCGCCTTTTTAAGGGCTTATGAAAGTGGTTTCACTCACATTTAGCCGATTTCAATTGGCCCTTTTCCAGGAGTTGAGCGGTATCCCATGCTTTGCGTCGTGAGCTTGGTTAGAATTTCAGCATCACAAACATCATCAAGGATGACAAGATGTTGAACAAGCTCGGGAGTAACCTGTTACTGATCGCAGCCGTCACCTGTGCTCCTCTGCTGCTGTTGCAAGGCATCTGGCTCGCCGCACAGGCAACCCCTATCACCCTGACACTCATTCTTGGCACCTCCCTGCTCGGTTTCGGACTGCTGTTCATGCTGGCCTATCGCGCCCGCAATGCCGAACGGGCCCAGCAGGACCGCGTCTGGATCAAAGCCCTGCAACTGCGTGACCCTGCGGTTCTGGAGACGGCAGAGGCCCAGGCTGCACTGCAGCAGTTGCTTTCTCACTTCAATGAAGCCGATCTTGATGCCCATCGCCAGATAGACGAGTTGCACAATCTGGCGACTCAGGATGAGCTGACCCAGCTGCAAAACCGCCACGCATTTCGCCGTGACATGACGGCCCTGCTGCAACGGGATCAGGATACCCAGACCGCCACCCTGGTGCTGATCCGTGCCACCGAGCTTGGCAAACTCAATGCCCAGCGCGGCTTTCAGTCGGGGGATGCCTATATCAAGGACATCGCCAATCTGATCACCCGGGTGGTGAGCCGCTTTCCCGGCCATCAGATTTACCGTATCTCGGGGGCCGACTTCGCCGCGCTGGTGCAGCCGGTGGCCAACATACCGCCCCCCCTGCTCGGGCGAGATCTGAAGATTGCCTTTGACCACTATCAACAGCAGCACGAGCTGGAGAGCGCCGCCTACTCGGGGCTGACACGCCTGAGCAGCGGGCAGAAGATAGAAGCCATACTGGCGCGAGCCGATTTGGCACTCGCTCGCGCCCAGACGGAGACAGTCAACGGCTGGGCCATCCAGCAGGACGATGATGAGGTAGTCGACTTGCAGGGTCAGCACCACTGGAAACTGGTGCTCAACGAGCTGCTGGATCAGGAACGGATAAGCTTCACCTATCAACCCATTCAATCCATGCACCGCAGCATGCTGGCCTACAACGAGATTTATACCCGCTTCAGCAGTGCTGACGGCACTGTGCTGCCAACGGACACCCTGTTTGCCATGGCCCAGCGCCTCGACATGGTGATGAAGCTGGAACAGATGCTGGTGGTTCACATCATGCGCCAGTACCGGGCATTTGGCGCCAACCAGAGCCGCTGGGGCATCAACCTCTCCAGCAACCTGTTGCAGAACAGCACCTTTCTGATCTGGCTGGACAGGCAGTTGCTCAAGGATCCCAACACCAGCGCCAACCTGGTGTTCGAACTGGATGAGGAGCATCTGGAGCGCAACATGACGGGGGCCAAACGGGTGTTCGAGCTGCTCAGGCGCAACGGCAGTCGCTCCGCCATCTGCAACTTCGGCAAGGGAATAGGGTCATTCAACCTGTTTCGTGAGCTCAAACCCGATTACATCAAGCTGGATCCCGCCCTCATCACAGGGCTGGAGCAGGATCTGACCAACCAGCAGTTCGTGCGGATGATCGTCGATGTGTCACACCGTATGGGTTGCCAGGTGATAGCAGAAGGGGTGGAGCAACTGGGGCAGAAGCAATTGCTGCAAGGCATGTATGTGGACGGATTGCAGGGCTATCTCATCGCCAGGCCGCAACCGCTGCGACCGGACATCAGCCAGCTGGGGCTGTTTACTGAGGACGTTTCAACTTCAGCAGAGTCAGAATGATGTCGTTGAGCTGGCGATAGCGCTCCAGCTCTTTCTGATCGTAGCGGGTCGCCAGGGTGGTGGGATTGTGGCGATTCTTGAGGTAACGGTTGATCTGCAGGCGATTGAAACCCGCCACCTGATAGATTTGACCAAGCAGCGCATTGAGCTCTTCATGTTCAAAGCCGGCTCTGGCGAGGTAATCGGTCTGGGCCGGGCTCTCCAGCTGGCTGCTCTGCCTGGCGATACGGCCAGTCTCCTGCAAATAAGAGAGCCACTGTTCCACATAGAGGGGCTTGCTGCCGGCCAGCAGATTGAAGAAGCCGACCGCATCACAGCGACAGTCGGTGAGCAGCAGCACCGCCAGTTTATCGTCATCACAGCTGAAGGTGACAGGGCCTGTCTGCCCCCAGTCCAGCGCCTGGACCCGGATCTCGGCACGCTCCCCTTCAACGCCGGTTATGTCAAATACAAACATGGCTCCTCCCGATCGGCAAAAGAGTGATGATGGACCATCCCCCTGACAGGTGCAAAGCCAAATCGCCTTTTAATCCATCATGATGGCGCTGGGCCACAAAAAAACCGACATCCTTGCGGATATCGGTTCTTTGTTGCTGCCGGTGACCTTGTTAGGGGCCATCAATCAATGCAGAACTGTTCAGGCGTCCAGTTCAACCAGCGCCTTGGCCAGCTCGATGGGCTCGAGCTCCTGGCCTTCCAGATCGGCGTTCCAGTTCGGGCCGATCAGCACATCATCCTCGTTCAGGTCGTTGATCCAGATGTCGAGGAACTCTTCCAGCTCGATCACTTCCGGCTCGTAGTCAGCCCACTCGTCTACGCAGTGCAGACGGGCATCTACTTCGGCGGACCAGAGCGGCATCACATCGGCATCTTCGAATTCGGCAGAGCGGCAGACAACCCAGTCTTCACCGTAACGCAAGCCCCAGACCTGACCCGACTCGCGGACTTCTTCGATGAACAGTTTGAAATTGGCGTCAAGATTGTCAGTTAGTTTGCTCATGGGGTCTCTCTCTTACAGGCTGTCGGCCAGTGCTGGCCAAGAATGGGGCAGATGGTGTCCCAAAAGCCCCCCAGACTCAAGTCAAATCCCTAAAAAGGCGGGAGCCCCCTCATTAAGTGCGATATCGCCCCACCAGGGCACTCAGCTCATCGCTGGAGTGAGCCAAGGTACCTGCCGCCTGCCCTGTGCGCTGATTTTCAGCAAGTGCCTTGTTGGCTAGCTGGGTGATGGCGGAGAGGCGTTGCGTGATCTCGTCCGTCGATCGACTCTGCTCACTGGCGGCCTCAGCTATCTGATTGTTCATGGCCATGATGGTGCCGACCGCCTCATCAATGTCACCGATGGCGCCCTCGGCATCCCCGGCCTTCTCTGCCGTCGAACGCGAGAGTTGTTGCAACTGCCCAATCCCGGTCGCCACCTTGCCAGCCCCCTCTTGCAACCGCTGGATCATCTGCCGGATCTCGTCGGTCGAGTTATGGGTGCGGGTCGCCAGTGTACGCACCTCATCGGCCACCACCGCAAATCCACGCCCCTGTTCACCGGCCCGCGCCGCTTCAATGGCCGCATTGAGCGCCAGCAGGTTGGTCTGCTCGGCGATCCCCCTGATCACGTCAAGCACTGAGCCTATCTGCTTGGTGTCCTGCTCAAGACGCGCCACCGCCTGCACTGTCTCCTCCATCTCATCGGCCAGTTGCCCTATGGTGGCAATGGTCTGCGCTACGACCTGGCGGCCATGCTGAGCCAGGTGCTGCGCCGTGTCGGCTGCCGTTGCGGCCTGCTCGGCATTCACGCCGACGGCGCGACTGCTGATGGTCATCTGGGCCATGGCATCGGCGACCCGCTGGGTATCCTGTTCCTGATCCGTGACGATGGCGCTGGTTCGCACCACAACCTGCTCCAGTTGATGAGCCGCCTCCCGGTTCTGATAGGCGATCTGCTGGGTGCGAGCCACCAACTGGGCCATCTGGTTGGCAAAGAGGTTGAAATTGGCCGACAGCAGACTCACCTCGTCTCGTCCGCTCTCTGGCAGACGAAAACGCAGATCCCCCTCACCCTTTGCAATATTGCCCAGGGCCGAGACGGACTGAGCCAGCGGTGTCACTATGCTGCGCCCAATCAGGGTCACGGCGCCCAGCAACAGCAAGGCCAAGACGGCACCGATCCCCAGCAGGGGGTGCAGCACTTCCTGATACTGGGCATCGACATCATCCACATAGACACCGGTACCGATGATCCAGTCCCAGGGGGCAAAGTGCTTGACGTAGGAGATCTTGCGAACCGGCTCGTCAACGCCGGGTTTGGGCCAGTAGTAAGCCACCTCACCGCCGGCAGCCTGCTGCCTGACCCGCTCGACAAACGCAACAAACAGCTTGAGCCCCTGCTTGTCTTCCACCCCGGAGAGATCCTTGCCATCGAGTTCGGGTTTCATGGGATGCATCACCATGGTGGGGTGACTGTCATTGACCCAGAAATAGTCGTCCTGGCCATACCGCAATCCCCGCAGGGCCGCCAGGGCCTGGGTCCTGGCACTAGCGTCGTCCAGCTCACCCTGTCTTGCCCTCGCCTCGAAACCGGCGACCAGACTGTAGGCGGTCTCCACCTGGGCGCGGGTCTGATTGCTCTTCTCCGCCATCAATCCCTGATGATAAACCCGCAAGCAGGTAACGAGGAGCGCAGCCACTATGACCAGCACCATCAACGCCACCAGCAATAACCGGTGGCCAATACTCCATTGCCTCAACATAGCGTGAACCCGACCTTGGTACAGTTTGTTAACAAGGTATGTCGCCAGCTTGATAAATGTCCATGACCATAGCCAAATGAGCGTCAGAAACATGATCCAGCCCCAAAACAGAAAGGCGCCCTGTTGGGCGCCTTTCTCGATACGGGAAAACGGGGGGATCAACGCTCCCAGTAAACCTCTTCCAGACTGTCTTCCTTCTCGGGCAGACCACGGGAAAGACGGGGGCTGCTCTGGGCCAGCACCTCATAGCTCACCCGGTTGGCGTACTTGCACACCTGGGCTAGGGAGGAGTAGGTCAGAAACTCGGACAGGTGCTTGGCGGAGTTCGGCACATTCATCCGGTGGTAATCGTTGGCTACCATGTCATGCAACACGGCAGACAGGGCACCATCCCCTGCCCCGTTGGTGTTCTTGATCTTCTCCGGGCCCCCCATGTAAGGGGAGATGTGGGAGTAGATGCGCGCCGGATTGCGGCACTTGTCACGGGCCATGGGGCGGCTGAACTCATACATGTTGAACTCGGGGATGACGCCGGGCAACAGGGTATGGGTGGTCTCGCGCTTGTAGTCTTCCTCGGTGTAACTCGCCATGTAGAGGCCGATGGGGCCTGCGGTGCAGAGCACCATGTCGGCCCAGTCCAGCGCCTTGTCGGCGGCGCCGAGGGGATCGGCGATGCCGGTCAGGGCCTCTGCCTCATCTTCATTCATCGCAAGCACTGTCACGTTCTCGGCGATGAAGTCGCGCCACCACTGGGGATTGCCTTCAATCACGAAGCGGGTGCCCAGAGTCAGCACCACGGGCACACCAGCCTCGCGGGCGTAGCGTACGGCGGCCATGGCGGCCTCCTTCATGGGCGTGCCATCTTCACCGCGCACCAGATAGGCGGTGATTACCAGAGCGGAGGACTCCTTGATGATGGCTTCGGGAATGTGCGCCACATCGAGGTGATCCATCTTGCCGGCATTGATGCCGAAACTGCGCTCTCCCCCCTCGGTAATGAAGGTGAAGCAGCGACCGACCGGGCCGTTGACCGGCTGCAGGTAGTCGAGGTTGACGCGAGAAGAGGTATTGCACAGATAGCGGTAGGCGTAGCTGCCGATGCGGATGTCCTGGCTCATGACCCCGAGCAGGATGGAATGGGAGTCGGCCAGCACCGAGTAGTTGTGCATTGTGTTGCCAATGGTGCCACCGGCAAACTCGCTTACCACCATGTTGTTGGCCTTGAGCTCTTCGTAAACACGCTCGGCCACGTCGTCGCTGATCACCACTGAGTGGCCTTTGCTCAGGCCATAACGGTTCAGGAAGTCTTCATCCACATGGGCTTCGATGTCCACCAGTGTCTGATCGATACCCACTACATAGGCTTTGCCCAGTTCGGTAAGCAGGGGATTTTGCGGGATCAGAGGATCGCGTCTGTCGACCGGGAAGTAGTGTTTGGACTTGCGCTGACCGGGAAATTTCATGGCAATCTTCTGTGCTCTGGGGGAAAGAGGGGCGGGATTTTAACACAATCCGCCGTGCCGAAAAGTCGCCTGATTAAAATATGGGGTCAGTATAGACAAGGGCTGCAGAGGAAAACGTTTACCAGGATTCATCTTAAAAACCACCTCGCAGGGAGGTGGTTTTTCGGGTCGGCCGAGACGAGGCGATCAGCCGAACGAGAGCCCCTGTACCAGTGCCAGCACAGAAAACATCCCCAGTGCCAGCCAGAACAACAGGGTACCAAACAGCCGCGGCATGTTGGGGGCCTTGGGGATCTGGATACCGATGGCGTGCAGGATACGCCCCACCAGCAGGCAAAGACCGCCGACGTGGAGCCAGAACGCCCCCACCCCCGCCAGTTCACACAGGGCCATCAGCAGCAGGGTCAGCGGCACATACTCGGCGAAGTTGCCATGAGCCCGGATCGCGGAGCGCATCTCGGGCGCCTCCCCTTCCCCTATCATCACCTTGAACTGGGCACGGCGCTTGACCACCCAGAAGGAGAGCAACAGAAACAGCAGCCCCAGCAGGCCTGCGTAAATCAACGTGATATGCATCATCATGACACTCCTTATCCTTGGGTTCTGAACGCGGGAAACTTATGCCAGCTGGCGGCACATGAAAGAGACCATCATGCCAGCTCGCGGCAAATAAGGGAGACCATCATGCGAATGTGAGCCTGATCGCTGTTGAGCGCTGGTATGTATTCAAACTGCTCGCCACCGGCTTCCATGAAGATCTCCCGGTTCTGCACTTCGATCTCTTCCAGGGTTTCGAGGCAATCGGCGGCAAAGGCCGGGCAGACCACATCGAGCCGCTTGATGCCCGCTGCCGGCAAACCGGCGATGGTCACATCTGTGTAGGGTTTGAGCCACTCCTCCTTGCCAAAGCGGGACTGGAAACAAGCCGTCCACTGCCCGGCTTCAAGCTCGAGTGCCTCGGCCAGCAAGGCGGCGGTACGACGACACTGGTGACCATAAGGGTCGCCTTCGTTTTCGTAACGCTCGGGAATGCCGTGAAACGACATCAACAGATGATCGCCCTGACCTTTCTGCTCCCAATGGCGGCGCACGCTCATGGCCAGCGCCTGAATGTATTCGGGGTGGGCATGGTAATCACGAATGAGCCGCACCACAGGCAGGTTGCGCTCTTTCTTCATCGCCTTGGCCCAGGCATCAAACACAGAGGCTGTGGTGCTGACCGAATATTGCGGATAGAGCGGCAACAGTATCACCCGGTTGACCCCCTTGGCCTTGAGCGCCTGCCAGCCATCGTCCATGGAGGGCGAGCCATAGGTCATGGCCAGTTCAACCGGCACATCGACCCCTTCCCGCTTGAGCTCCTGCTCCAGCGCAGCACGCTGCTGCTTGCTGATCACCATCAAGGGTGAACCCTGCTCGGTCCACACCTGCTGATAAAGCTTGGCGACTCTGGGAGAGCGGGTTGGCAATATGATGAAGTGGAGCAGCGGGCACCAGAGATAGCGAGGCAAGTCGACCACTCGCGGGTCGTGCAGAAACTGGCTGAGAAAGGCCTTGACGGCCGCCGTGGTTGGCGCGGCTGGGGTACCCAGATTGACCAGCAAGATCCCGGTTTTTGTGGTCACGATTGCTTCCTGTCTTTCTGTTGTTCTATCTGAATGCAAGAAAGGGCCCTGCATGGACCCTTGTCTAATGGCACAGTGCCATTGCTCATTTTCGCAATGTCGGGCTTAGCCCAGGATGCTCGCCAGCTGCTTGCTGACCTGATCCACCGGCTGGGTACCATCAATCTTGACGTAACGGGTGTTGCCCGCCTCCGCCTCTTTACCGTAGAAACCGATGAGCGGCGCAGTCTGCTGATGATACACATCCAGACGCTTGCGCACTGTGGTCTCTTCGTCGTCGGCACGGATCACCAGATCTTCGCCGGTCACGTCATCCTTGCCTTCCACTTTCGGCGGGTTGAACACCACGTGGTAGGTACGGCCGGAGCCGGAGTGGACGCGACGACCACTCATGCGCTTGACGATCTCTTCGTCCGGCACGTCGAATTCCAGCACGAAATCGACCACGACACCGGCATCCTTCATGGCTTGAGCCTGGGGAATGGTGCGCGGGAAACCGTCCAGCAGGAAGCCGTTGGCGCAATCTGGTTGGGCAATACGCTCTTTGACCAGGCCGATGATGATGTCGTCAGAGACGAGCTGACCTGCGTCCATCACGGCTTTGGCCTTGAGGCCCAGCTCGGTGCCCGCCTTGATCGCCGCACGCAGCATGTCGCCGGTGGAGATCTGCGGAATACCGTGTTTTTCCATGATGAACTGAGCCTGAGTACCTTTGCCGGCACCCGGAGCCCCCAACAGAACAATGCGCATACACGCTCCTATTGATTGGTTATTCAATTCTTGAGAAGGCAAAAAACTACACGGTTTCGCTCATTTTCACAAGCTTGCCCCGTGTGAGTGGCTTATTTTTCACCATGTTCCCGCAGCTGCGATGCGACTCGAGCCGCAATGCTGCCCTGAAAAAATGAGTGAAAATGCAGCGCCCCTCAATAACGAAGAGAGGCGCCTGCCCCTTGTCGGACAAGCGCCACATAAAAAAAGCCCACTGCATGCAGTGGGCCGAAACATCATGCCTGGAGTAGCAGACGGTTGATACGGGAGACGAAGCTCGCCGGATCATTCAGACCGCCCTGCTCTGCCAACTGGGCCTGTTCGTGCAGCAGGGTGACCCACTCGCCAAACAGCGCCTCGTCTTCGATGGTGTCGAGTTTCTTCACCAGGGCGTGATCCGGGTTCAGTTCCAGAATGTACTTCTGCTCCGGCACCGGCTGGCCGGCGGCGCGCATCAGCTTGATCATCTGGGTGCTCATACCGTGGTTATCGGTGACGATGCAAGACGGCGAATCGGTCAGACGGTGGGTGACACGTACCTCTTTCACCGCTTCACCCAGGCTGGTCTTGACCCGCTCCACCAGGCCGGCGTTGGCTTTCTCGGCATCGATCTGCGCCTGCTTGGCGGCTTCATCTTCCAGATCGCCGAGATCCAGCTCGCCACGGGTGACGGAGACCAGCTGCTTGCCGTCGAACTCGGTCAGGTGGCTCATCAGCCACTCGTCCACACGCTCCCACATCAGCAGCACTTCGACGCCCTTCTTGCGGAAGATCTCGAGGTGCGGGCTGTTCTTGGCAGCGGCGAAGCTGTCGGCGGTGATGTAGTAAATCTTCTGCTGGCCTTCCTTCATGCGGCCAACATAATCCTCGAGAGAGACGGTCTGGGCTTCGCCCTCGCCCGCCGTGCTGGCAAAGCGCAAGAGCTTCGCGATCTCTTCGCGGTTGGCGTAATCCTCGGCCGGGCCTTCTTTCAAGACATTGCCGAATTCGCTCCAGAACTTGGCGTACTTCTCGGCGTCATCCTTGGCCAGTTTGGCCAGCATGGTCAGCACCCGCTTGGAGCAGGCCTTGCGCAGGGAGACGGTCACCTTGTTGTCTTGCAGAATTTCACGGCTGACGTTGAGGGGCAGATCGTTGGAGTCCAGCACCCCTTTGACGAAGCGCAGGTAGGTCGGCATAAACTGCTCGGCGTCATCCATGATGAAGACGCGCTGCACGTAGAGCTTCAGGCCGTGCTTCTGCTCGCGGTTGTAGAGGTCGAACGGTGCACGGGCCGGCACGTAGAGCAGGCTGGTGTACTCCTGCGCCCCTTCCACCCGGTTGTGACCCCACAAGAGCGGATCTTCAAAATCGTGGGCAACGTGCTTGTAGAACTCCTGATACTCCTCGTCCTTGATCTCTTTCGGGTTGCGGGTCCAGAGTGCGGTCGCGCGGTTGACCTGCTCCCACTCGCCCGGCGTGCCGACGACGGTCTCGCCATCTTCTTCGCGATCCGGGGTGCCCTCTTTGAACATCTCCACCGGCACGCTGATGTGGTCGGAATACTTGGCAACCACGGCGCGCAGACGCCAGTCGTCGAGGAACTCTTCCTCTTCGGCACGCAGGTGCAGGATGACGTCAGTACCACGGCCTTCCTTGGTCACATCGGCCACGGTGAAAGAGCCTTCCCCTTCCGATTCCCACTGTACGCCCTGCTCTGGAGCAGTACCGGCGGCGCGGGAGACCACTGTCACCTTGTCGGCGACGATGAAGGCGGAGTAGAAGCCCACACCAAACTGACCGATCAGCTGGGAATCGCGGCCCTGATCACCGGACAAGTTCTTGAAGAACTCGGCGGTGCCGGACTTGGCGATGGTGCCCAGATGCTCGATCACCTGATCACGGGTCATACCGATACCGTTATCAGAGATGGTCAGGGTCCGATTTTCTTTATCAACCACCAGGCGAACGCGCAACTGGCCGTCGTTTTCAAACAAAGAGGCATCGGAAAGCGCCTTGAAGCGCAGCTTGTCCGCCGCATCGGAGGCGTTGGAGATTAGCTCGCGCAGGAACACTTCTTTGTTGGAGTAGAGGCTGTGGGCCATCAGGCTCAGCAGTTGTTTGACTTCAGTCTGAAACCCGTGGGTTTCGGCATGAACGCTTTGGGTCATCGACACTATCCTCAGGCGATTCGGGTTGAACATATTCCTGATACAAGATGGGGCCGTGGAACCCCATTTCAAGGGGGAAAAATATCTTGGCAGTGCGAATGGCGATTTTTACACCAACGCTCCCGATGCGCCGCACAGCCGCCAAACAAAAACCCGCCGAAGCGGGTTTGAGAAACAGTGAGCCTGGCGCGGACTCAATTAAGGGGTTGACGCCCCATCAAGGAGTGAGAAAGCGTGGTGCCATCCACCAGCTCCAGTTCGCCCCCTACCGGCACCCCATGGGCAATCCTGCTCACCTTGACTCCGGCAGTGCGGGCCATGTCGGCGATATACCAGGCGGTGGCATCCCCTTCGATGGTGGGATTGGTGGCCAGGATCAGCTCGCTGATGGACTCCGCCTTCAGACGCCGCTCCAGGATCTCCAGCCCCAGCTCTTCCGGGCCTATGCCATCGAGGGGGGACAGATGCCCCATCAGCACGAAGTAACGGCCGGAGAACTGGCCCGTGTGCTCGATGGCAGCCACGTCCGCCGGGCTCTCCACCACACACAGCAAGCCGCTCTCTTCGCGCTTGGGATTGGCGCAGATCTCGCAAAGCGCATTCTCGGTGAAGGTGCGGCAGTGACTGCAGTGCCCTATCTCGGTCAGCGCCCGATTGAGCAGCTGGGCCAGACGCAAGCCGCCGCTGCGCTCGCGCTCGAGCAGGGTAAAGGCCATGCGCTGGGCCGACTTGGGGCCGACACCCGGCAGCACCTGCAGGGCCTTCATCATCTCATCCAGCAGGGGGCTGAATTTCATGGGCTAAGTATCCTTTGACGCTGTGTCGGCGGGCGGCCACCTCAGGCACCCCTTGCGGGTGCGGGTTGCTCTTCGCCCGGCCGAACCAATCTTGTTGGCGCAGGACTATACCCGAGCCGCCCCCCGTCCGCCAATGGCCTTGTGCCTGCCGGCCCTCGCAAACCACCGACCGGATAACCCGGCATCCATGGCTGCACTACCCCAGCCCGATACGCTGACGACCGCTGTAGATCTCGGCGCGGCCCGGGCGGCAAAAGCCCACCAGGGTGAGCCCGCTCTGCTCCGCCCGCTCGACCGCGAGTTCGGTAGCGGCCGAGATGGCGAGCAGGATTTCCACACCGGCACTGGCGCACTTTTGCACCATCTCGAAGCTGGCGCGGCTGGTTACCAGAATGGCGCCGTCGCGCCGCCCCGTGCGGCACAGGTGCCCCACCAGCTTGTCGAGCGCTATGTGGCGCCCCACGTCCTCGCGAATGGCGAGAATATTGCCCTCACCGTCCACATGGACTGCGGCATGGGTGGCGCCCGTGCTCTGCCCCAGCAACTGCAAGGGCCGCAGCGCCGCCAGGACCTTGTCGATCAGGGTCACCTCGAAGCGCTGGCTGTCCGGCAGTTGCGGCAGAGTGCGCACCACCTGCGTCAGGCTCTCGCTGCCACAGATGCCGCACCCCGTGCGCCCCGCCAGGGTGCGCCGCTTCTCTTTGAGGCGATGAACGCAGCGATTGGCCAGGGTAATGTGCAGCTCAATCCCCTGACAGCCGTCAACTTGCTCGATATCGTGGATGTCCTGCAGGCCGTCGATGATCCCCTCAGAGAGGGAAAACCCGATGGCAAAGTCCTCCAGATCGGCGGCCGAACACATCATGACGCTGTGGGCTATGCCGTTGTAGACCAGCGCCACCGGGGTTTCGCAGGGCAGCTGCATGGCGCTGTCCGTGGTGACACCGTCGCGCTGGTAATGGACCACCTCCCGGTGGGCGCAAAGCGCCTGCGGGGTATCGCTATCGAGTTCGAGCAACATCTGTAGTGCCCCTTAGTTGAGGGTCTGGGTGGCTTTCGCCGAGATACCGAGCCGTTTCATCTTCGACAGCAGTGTGGTGCGTTTCATGCCGAGCCGGTTGGCGGCGCCCCGCTCCCCCGCAACTATGCCGTTGCATTCGCGCAAGGTGTCTATGATGGTCTGGCGCTCGTCCTCCACACCGTCACGCTGGCCGTTGCCGCCCTTGAACAAGGCCTGCTCGGGCTCGTCATAGACCAGGGTCTCAATCTTGTGGTAGCCCTTGAGCGGCATCAGTTCATCCGGGGAGAGGTTGAGCACATGACCCCTGGTCATTACCACGGCGCGCTCTATGATGTTTTCCAGCTCGCGGATATTGCCGTACCAGGGGAGCGACACCAGCATCTTCATGGCATCGGCCGGGATCGAGGTGATGTTGCGGCGCATCCGCTTGGCGATCTTCTTGATGAAGAAGTTGACCAAAAGCGGTATGTCTTCGCGCCGCTCGCGCAGGGGCGGCAACTCGATGGGAAAGACGTTGAGCCGGTAGTAGAGATCGCTTCTAAAGCGCTTGGGAAGGTGCGAACAAGTCTCTGATATGAGATCATGTTTGTCATCTGGAGCCATGAAAAAGGGTTCATCATGAGTCATCAGCTCACCTTCGCCGACAGTGAATTCAGCAGTAAGCGCCGTCAGACCAGAAAAGAGATTTTCTTGTCCCGCATGGAGCAGAT